>CAMAQL010000005.1 GCA_945860605.1 Chitinophaga pinensis | reverse complement strand
AGTTTGTTGCTAGTGCCCCAGTTATTCGTAAATAAGTTTTTAGCTGTCTGCATAGTGATGGTTGATGCGCCACCTTGACTACCCAGAAAAGCGACTGCTCTCATTAAGCCTTCTCCGTCTATACCGTAATGGTCATAAAATCTTTTATCTTCTGTAGCAACAAGTGCTTGCAATAAGTAGGGGCTGATATCTCTGTACTTCACACTAATTCTGTCTTCTAAATAATACTTACCCATAGGCGTGCCATCTTGGGCATATACTTGACTTGCTAAAGAAGCCGTTGGATTTTCAATATTATCTAGATCGGGCATATCCCCAATCCATCCAAAATTGAGCATTAGGATAAATAGTAAAAAGATACCTGCTGCAATTAGGTAATATTTCCAAAATACCTTTACCCAATACTTAGGTCCTTGTTTAGTTTCTTTGGTCGTTGTTTTATTTTCTTGATTCACTTTTTACCATTTAAGGTTTAAAAATATAATTTGACTTATTGCGCTTATATTGTTCCAATTGTTCCTGATTGTTAATTAGAACGATATTTGATTTTCCAATCAATGTTAGTTCGTACTGTTTTTTAGCAATGAAAGAAATAATTTCTGTACTTAATCTTGGCTTCACTTTATTGATATAAGATAGACCATCAGCTGCATTTGTAAATGGTCCAATCCAAACAATATGACTTTGATCTGTAAACTGAACATAAGTCACTGAAAGGTTAAGTTTTTTGAAATCTTCCGTATTGAAGTCTTTTAATGCATTTTGAATTTCTTTTACAAATACAGTAGAAACATTCATCGTTTGTAAAGCAATATAATGTTGTTCTAAGCTATCATTGGTAAAATTAATTAGATTTGTTACTGCTAGCGTTTGAGCACTGTCATTTTTAGTAACAGGAGTGGCCATCGTATTCGTTTTACCAATGCTATTTAAACTACTGTCATTCTTTAATGTAATCCTAGTTTTTTTGGATTGTTCAAGTGCTTCTTCGTTGGTATTGACCAATTTAGTTGGTTTTTCTATTTTTAATGCAGCTAGATAGGCTTCGGTTACTTTTCTATTATTGATTTCAGTGATAATATTTTTAGCCCTTGCTTTAATAGATTCACTTTTATTTTTTGTGATTAGCTCATTTAATAAAACAATAGCTATACTGTCTTTGCCTTGCTGGGCATTCATTTTCACTTTTAAAAACTGATAGGGCGTATTCCACTTCGTGCCCTTGAATTGTTCTTCTGCAGTCTCCATTTGCACACTAAATTGCTCCCAGTCTCCAATTTGTGCTAAAAAATAAGCTGTTTTATAGGCTTCTGAACTGTTTTTATCAATACGGTCAAGATTTTCTTTTGCTTTCTTTTTTTGTATAAAGATACCATCAGGAAATTGCCTTGTAATGACTTGGATTAGACTATCAGAAATCGATGTTTGTCCTACATGCAAGTAATGGCTTGCCAAATCGAGTAAAGCACTTTCTGTGGTGTTGGGTTCAATGTTATTTTGAATCACAGCTTGATATCTTGGCAATGCTTTTTCAAAATCATTCAATTCGTATAAAAATATTTTCGCAATAGATAAGCTATTCGTATTCCAACTAGTTTTTGATTCTGCTAATGCTAAATCAGTTTCAATCAATCGAATACCAAGCGTATCAGTACTATCTCTCTTTGGCATATTTTTACTATTCTTTGTCATCACCATACTTGCATTCAATGGTAAGTCATTTTGAATACTATCTATATTGGTATTTGTTGAATTAGTTTTTGTTAATTGGATATTTGCTTTTCTTCGCCAATTGTCAACATTGGGTCTATCACCCCATTTTTTAATGTAGTTATCAACGCCCATGCTTACATTTTGAGGATTACTAAAGTAGAAGTCCGATTGCGCAACTTGATTTGCTGAAGTATTTGTAAATGCATTGCTAAATGAGTAGCCTTTATTATAATTATTATTTTGATTCTTTAAGTTGATGTTTTCAGATGCTACTGATTGCTTATTTGGGTCTGACAATAAAACCTTTTCTTGGGACTTATTTAATGAAACTCTTTTTTGCCATTGTTTTGCAATTTGAACTTGATCCTTTTTTGGTGCTGCATAAATCATTTGCAATGTATTTTCATTACTGATTAGTTCGTCTAAGTTGGCTATTTTTTCAATCCATTTTTTCCGTAAAGTAATTTGATCATAATTAGGATATGTCTTTAATAGTTCCTTTAAATTCTCATAAGCGATCTTAGCAATTGAAAAACGATCAATTTTATAATTTAATGCGCCTAACTGCACTAAGGTTTTTTGCTTAAGTTTAATATTATTTTCATTTTTTTGGATAGATGCAATCAGCCATTGATTTGCCTTAGAATTTGCCTGATTGCGAAACGCTAATTGGGCCATTTCATAATAAACAATATCTGCAAATGCTTTGTATTTTTCCTTCTTTAACATGCGCTCTAGTGCGCTGGCTAAAATTTCCCATGACTTTTCTCCACGATTCGCTTCAATACTTGCCATATAAATATTGGCATAAATTGCAATGACAGGATTGGACACAATGATGCTAGCTTTTTTATACCAAGTATAGGCTAGGTCTATTTTTTGTTCTTTTTCATACAATTGTGCAATAAGATAAGACCATCTTGCTTTAGTGCTTAAATCTTTTGCATTTTCTAAACCTTTGATAAGATAATTTGCTGCACTATCATTGATGCCAGATAAGTAATAGCCATATGCCAATTGTTCGTATAAAAAGGGTTGTAAACGCTTTGGAAATCCTGCATCTGTTTTCAATAATTGCAATAGACTTATTCCTTCATTGATTTCCCCAGCTTCAAAATAATTTCTTGCTTGCCAGATCATACTTTCATTTCTGATATTCTTATTTTCCCAAACTCGATTGTTCTCGGCAGAAGCAATACTAAATTTTCCCAATTTATTTAAATTACTACCAATTGGTTGATCAGCGCCATCTTCCTTGTCAAAAAATGAGTAATTAATGAATTGTAAAATACTACCAGCTGTATCAAAATCTTTATGAAATAAATAAGTTTTTGCCAATAACAAATAAGAATCATCTACATAATTGTTTCTTAAATCATGTAATACGATATTGGCATTACACCTATATATAATTGAATCAATCGATTCTTTTGCAGTGATACTTAAATCATAATCATAAAACGGGAGTAATTCTGTGTAGTCATCTTCATGAACTTCTCGAGCTTTTTGGATCATTTCGTCTAATGAAATGTCTGCATTGAATAAAAAATTGAACTGTGATACGGTATTTTGGTAAGCGCGACGCCCGAGGGTATATTTCTTATCCAATAAGCGCTCATAGGGGAGAAGCTTATTCATTTCATTGATGCCTGTTTTATCCAGAAGTCTATTTGTTTTTTTATTCAAGCTATCTCTTACTCTTTCAATTCTTTTATTGATAAAGTTATTGATCTTTTTTTGGGTTGTATCTAAAAATTGATTCGCCTTTTTTATAATTTTTGAATTGTTTATATCTAGGATTGATTTTGTCGTATCCTGCGCATAGGTTGGACTGCCAATAAGGAATAGTATGGCCATTGCAAACAAGCAAATGAAGCGTTGGATCTTAGGAAATGTATTATCTTGTTGCATAGGGTTAAAAACTCCTTAAAAATACGGCATATTCCGTTTAAATAAAGCAAAGGTTGTACCTTTATACAGATTAAAGAATATGGCAAACTTAGATATTAACAATACTTTTAAAAGACGCAGTAGTACGTACCGATTGGTAGTGACCAATGACGATACTTATGACGAGGTGATTGCGTTTAGATTATCCAGAAAATCCGTGTATTTGGGATTCAGTATTGCTTTTATGTTTTTGGTGGGATTAACAATTGCTTTAATTGCATTCACCCCCTTAAAATATTATATACCTGGTTACGGGACTAAGGAAAGCCGATCAGCATTAGAATTACTTAAAATTCGTACCGATTCATTAGAACAAGCTGTTCATTATAAAGAGCAATATATCGAAGGCATTAAAAAAGTGTTATCTGAAGGGAATCCACAACAATTGGATACCATACCTCTTACACTTCCTGAGAGTTTACCCTCTTTAGACTAATTGCGTGAAGATGCAAAATAAAACCAATCAAATTCAATGGGGTAAGTTCGCTGGTCTTGCCAGCCAATGGGCTATCGCATTAACCCTTTTCATCTTTTTAGGGAAATATATTGATCAAAAAATTGGAAGGGTAGCGCCTCTTTTTTTATGGATTCTACCGTCATTATTTATTGTATTTTCATTGTTCAAAATCGTTAGAGATACTCAACTTAAATCAAAAAAATAAATGAATATCTATTTTCAAAAAAAGTTTCTTCCGGTATTTGCCTTATTTTTTGCTGTACTTGCTTTGTCGCTATTGCAACAAAATAGATTTGTTTTAATTCCGATCAATAGTACTTTTATCCTAGTGGTGAATGGTATTTTATTCATGATTGCGTTTTTTAATTTCAAAAGAATTAGTCAAGTAGACTTGAGCAAACCCAATGTGATGGTTCGTTCTGTGATGACTGGTGCCATGCTTAAGTTTATTATTTTTGGTGGAGCAGCATTGTGGTATGCTATCCAAAAAAAAGCACCTATTGGTAACTATAACTTAATGATTGCAATGGTTTTGTATCTATTGTATACTTGGATCGAAATTGGGTGGACTAAAATAAAAAAAGACGCTTAAATTAAATCAATTGTCAAAAGTTGAATATCCACTTAACGCACTAAAAGCCTATTTACCTGAGGGTGCTTTTGAGCCTGTTTTGGCCTTGATACATCAATATAAAGTGCACTTAACAGTGACCAAAGCAAGAAAATCGGTATTGGGCGATTATCGACATCCGCTCATGGGTGCTAACCATAAGATTTCGGTCAATGGTAATTTAAATCAGTATGAATTTTTAATCACGCTTTTGCATGAATTGGGTCATTTACTATGTTATGAGCAATATAAAAATAGGGTAGATGCACATGGCAAAGAGTGGAAATATTTATATGGTTTATTACTAGCAGACTTTATCCAACTTGATCTATTTCCCATAGATATTAAAAAGTCGCTTAAAAAAACAGTGCTTAACCCCGCAGCAACCGCCAATGGAGAAACCGCACTATTACTTGTATTGAGGCGTTATGATAAAGCCAAAAAAGACGGGATCGCATTTGTGGCGCATTTGCCTGATGGCGCTTTATTTGAGACTGAAAAGGGGAAGCGCTTTAAAAAAATTAAAAAACGCCGAATACGCATTGAATGTGTAGAAGTGACTACTGGCCATGTTTATTCTTTCAGTGGATTGACTGAGGTAAGGGTAGTACAAGTATAGTTTTTTACCATCCTACTTTTCGAAATTGAGCATAAAAAATAAGGAAATACTTTGGGCTTAAAATAAAAAACAATGCCTCGATAAATCGAGGCATTGTTAAAAAATCATTAGAGTGGTTTAATAGGCATTAAAAAAAATGTCTATTAAACTAGGCTACAGCTTGCTTCACCAAATCTGCCGCTTCACTCAATAAGATGGCAGATTGTACTTTCAATCCGCTTTCATCTATTAATTTCTTTGCTTCTACCGCATTGGTACCTTGTAAACGTACAATGATTGGAATATCGATATTGCCTAACTTGTTGAATGCTTCAATAACCCCAGCAGCAACACGATCACAACGAACGATACCACCGAATATATTGATCAAAATAGCTTTTACATTAGGATCTTTCATGATAATTCTAAATCCAGCTTCAACGGTTTGTGCATTGGCAGAACCCCCTACGTCTAAGAAGTTAGCTGGCTCGCCACCACTTAACTTAATCATATCCATGGTTGCCATTGCTAAACCAGCGCCGTTCACCATACAACCCACGTTGCCGTCTAATTTAACAAAGTTCAAATTGAATTCACCTGCTTCTACTTCTGTTGGATCTTCTTCTGATACATCTCTCATTGCTAATAAATCTGGATGACGCATTAATGCGCTATCGTCAATATTCATTTTACAATCTACTGCAATGATTTTGTCATCAGCAGTTTTGAAAAGAGGATTGATCTCTAACATACCGCAGTCTAAACCAACATATGCATTGTATAAATTTGTAACAAACTTCACACAGCTTTTAAAAGCATCACCACTTAAACCTAAGTTGAAAGCGATTTTTCTTGCTTGGAATCCTTGTAATCCACCACCAGGGTGTACCCATTCTTTGAATATTTTTTCTGGTGTATTGTGGGCTACTTCTTCGATATCCATTCCACCTTCTGTGCTATACATCACTACATTCATGCCTTTTGCACGATCTAATAAGATAGACAAGTATAATTCTTTAGTTGGCTGAGGACCTTCATAATAAACGTCTTGAGCAACTAAAATTTTGCTAACTAATTTACCTGCAGGGCCAGTTTGAATGGTTACCAATGTACCACCAAGTATATTTTTCGCAAAGTTTTCGATGTCTTCTGCTGATTTCCCAACAGCTACACCTCTTTGTTCTGAACCATTAATTTTTCCCTTACCACGACCACCTGCGTGAATTTGAGCTTTCACAACAGCAAATTTGTTATTGGTTTCTGTTGCAATTTTTTGGTATGCAGCGACTGCGTCTTTTACATTCTCAACGGCTACACCTTCTTGAACAGGAACATTGTACTTTTTAAGTAATTCTTTTGCTTGATATTCATGCAGGTTCATAATCTGAAATTTTGGCGAAGATAATCCATAAACGGCAGATTATGAGGGGAAATTAGATTGAAAAATATCTATAATTATTTATTTCGTTGTTTAAACATTGTTTTATAACTTCGGGGTACTAATATCAATAGAATAAACAAAAGATTGTTTCAAATTTGAGATCAAATCAAACAAAAAGAGCCCAATTTTGTTAAACATAAACTATTAGCAATTTTTAAAAATTTAAAACAACAAATATGAAAAAAATCATTCTTAGTTCGGCTTTCGCCTTCGCCACAATGGCATTGTTCTCTTTTAACAACCCAACAACTACAAAAGCTGTTGAAACTTTTACAGTGACTGCTCAAAAGAGTAGAGTAGATTTCACAGGTTCTAAAAAGAGCGATTTCCATACTGGTTCAATTCCAGTTAAGTCTGGTAGCGTTCAAATTAACGGTGGTAAATTAGTTGGTGGATCTTTTGTGGTAGATGTTGCAGGTATGAAAATAACAGATGAAGCTGGCGAGAAATTAGCTGGTCATTTATCTTCTGCTGATTTTTTTGATGTAGCTAAGTTTGGTGAAGCTACTTTTCAAATCAAGACTGTGAAGTATACCACTGCTAATAAAGCAACCCTAGCTGGTTCAGTATCAATTAAAGGCATTACAAAACAAATTAGTTTTCAAGCAATCATTAGAAATGCAGATGAGAAAGGTTTCTTTGCAGAAGCATTTTTCCCAATTGACAGAACTTTATTTGGAATCAATTACGGAGTGGGTGCGATTGATACGCAAGTTCAATTAGCAGTGCATATTTATGCAACAAAGTAATATGATATTAGAATTTAAGTCACACCATGTGCGGCTCATTCATATTTAAGGTTTATCTCCCCTTCAAAAAATGAGTATGGCCGAAAGGCAAAAAAGAACCCCTAATTTTATTTAGGGGTTCTTTTTTTATTCGAACTTTTTTGAATTCTTTAATTGAGTTATACAAAGTGTAACTCAATTTCAATTAGACATCGTAACGCTCTTTCAAAACATGTAAATGATGAAGGGCATGACCAAAGAGGATGAACCCCAATGCATTCACAGTCACATCATGTCCGTTGCAATTGCCTTTTGTTTTCATTTGTTCAGGTGTAAATGAAGCAAATAATAAATTAGTTGCTTGTCTTACAGTTCTCCATTCAATTAACATATCCTTCCAGTTTCGATGACTCGCATCTCCATTGGCCGCATAGTTATTTTCGTCAAAACCTGGTAAGGATGTTTTATCCTGTCTTGCAATGGCTAATGCACGATATGCAAAAATTCTTTCTGTATCTATTACATGTTGAAACATTTGCTGTATCGTCCATTTTTCTGGGCCATAAGCATACTTGACTTTCTCAAGTGGTATAGCATTCCATGAATCCACAAGTCTGTCATGATATTGTTTTACTAGAATCTCATAATCTTTCCCGCTTGTATAATTGATATAAGTTTGAAAAAAGGCGGCGTACTCTGTGGTGCTTGGTCTAGACATGTATTGTGTTGTTAGTTGATATTATTTTTTATTTCTTTGAAATAGGAGTGCATTTTGAATTGATAGTGCAGCGTTGATGATACCCCCTTCTGCACTTATTTCATTCAATTTTTTTGATTGATCTTTTTGTGGAATAGGGTACAAGGTATTGGGATCATTTGGTTTCCAATTACTTTGTAAAAGTATTGCTTTGACTTCGGTAGCACTCAGCTTAGGAAAATAAGCACGAACCAATCCTGCAATATGGCTTATGATAGGCGCTGACATACTGGTGCCATTTAAAAAACCATATTGTTGATTGGGTAAGCTTGAAAATATTTTATTTCCAGGACTCAATACATCCACTATTTTATTACCAAAATTACTAAAGTCTGTTAAGACACTTTCTGCAATCACTGGGTCGCTACTTGCACCAACAGTAATCATATTACTCGCTTTATCCTTAAAGATATTTGAGTAAGGACTAGGGTAGACAGATTTGTTATTTAAATCATAAGACTCATTGCCTGCAGAATGAATGATCAATACATCTTTTGACGCAGCGTATCGAATGGCACTATCAACCCATGCTTGTTCTGGTGAGAAGGATTTGCCAAAACTCATATTGATAATTTTAGCCCCATTGTTCACGGCATATCTTATGCCTAAAGCAATGTCCTTATCATACTCATCCCCATCTGGAACCACGCGTATCCCCATAATTTGAATGGGATTACTAAAGTTGGATTTGGTAAAATTACTATCTACAATACCAGCAGCTAAGCCTGCTACATGCGTTCCATGTCTTGCATTTGGCCCAGTGATATTGTTATTGCCATAAAATTGGTCATTGAAATTTTCGTATTGGTCTTGTGTGATTTTTTTTCTTAGATCTTCTGGTGGCGTGTCTATAGAGATGGCGGATTGGTCTTTGCCTGATATATAATCATTTAGATCCTCTACAATTGAATGATGTCCACTTGATCGATCAATACCTAAAGCCTGCATCGTTCTTAGGTAGGAGATTTTTGTATCTGCGGTTAATTTTCCAATGGGTTGATAAGTTTCTAATTGTTCCGTTGTAAAATTAGTATCCTCTATTTCTCGGATTAATATAATGCCCATCTTAACAACTGCATTCCTTGCCATTTTAATAAAAGATAAATTAGCAGCATCCTCATCTGTAAAGACCATTTCGGCAGCGGCTTGTTGCCATGTGTAAAAATGCTGTTTCTTTTTTACATCCCAGGAGGCACTATCTAAGTTATCTTGCTTGAACTCATTTTTATAACGATGGTAGATTCTTGATTTTTCATCGGATGCTTTGTTGATATTTTCACCAGCAGCATTGCCTAAAAAATTCCATCCATGCACATCATCAATGTATCCGTTCTTGTCATCATCCATAGCATTGCCTGGTATTTCTTTAGGGTTGTTCCAGAGCAAGGGCTTGATTTGAAGATGTGCTGTATCAATCCCGCCATCTAAAACTGCAATAATTACAGGGGATGGCTTTAATTTTAAATCTTTTATAAGTTGTTGTGCCTTAAAAAGACTAACGCCATGAACGCCATCTTTTTCAAGGTCTTTCCAATGCCAAAATTTTGCATCCTGTCCCCATGCGAATAGGGAACAGGAATACAAAGCTATTGTTAGAATAAATTTATACATAGTAACAATTAGAAATCAAATTTGATACCTTGCGCAAGTGGTAATTGTGTGCTCCAATTGATGGTATTTGTTTGTCTGCGCATGTAGGCTTTCCATGCATCAGATCCGCTTTCTCTTCCTCCTCCAGTTTCTTTCTCACCACCAAATGCGCCGCCAATTTCAGCACCACTTGTTCCAATATTAACATTGGCTATACCACAATCACTTCCTTTTGCAGAAAGAAATAATTCTGATTCTCTCATATTTAAAGTCATGATAGCAGAGGACAATCCTTGTGGCACTCCGTTTTGAATATCAATCGCTTCTTCGATGGTCTTGTATTTTAATAAGTATAAGATGGGTGCGAATGTTTCATGTTGTACAATTTTATATTCAGGTTTTGCTTCTGCAATACATGGTTTTACATAACAGCCACTTGCATATTGATCTCCTTCGAGTACGCCACCTTCCACAATAAAATGACCACCTTCTTTTTTACATGCTTCAATTGAATTCAAATACATCTTCACTGCGTCTTTATCAATCAATGGCCCCATATGATTATTGCTATCTAATGGGTTCCCGATTTTAATTTGTTGGTAGGCTTTGACTAATTTAGCTACAAATTGGTCATATATTTTTTCATGAATAATTAACCTTCTAGTACTTGTACATCTTTGTCCTGCAGTACCTACCGCTCCAAACACAGCACCAATTAAGGACATATCTAAATCGGCATGCGCTGTAATGATGATGGCGTTATTGCCTCCTAATTCTAAAATCGTTTTACCTAAACGTCCTGCTACTTCTTTATTCAATTCCTTACCCATGCGCGTAGAACCAGTTGCAGAAACCAATGGAATATTGGTATCCTTAGTCATCCATTCTCCTACTTCACGTCCTCCTTGAATTAAATTATTAACACCTTCTGGAACATCATTATTCGCAAATACTTTTTCTACAATTTTTTGAATCGCATTTCCACACAAGGGTGTTTTTTCACTAGGCTTCCAGACAGTTACATTACCACAAACCCATGCCAATGCAGCATTCCAGCTCCAGACAGCTACAGGGAAGTTAAATGCAGAAATGATGCCAACAATACCCATTGGGTGCCATTGTTCATACATTCTATGAGATGGTCTTTCACTGTGCATAGTCAAGCCATACAATTGTCTTGATAAGCCCACCGCAAAATCGCAGATATCAATCATCTCTTGCACTTCTCCCAAACCCTCTTGTAAACTCTTTCCCATTTCATAGCTCACCAATTGTCCAAGTGCTTCTTTATCTTTTCTTAAAGCTTCTCCTAATTGTCTAACCACTTCACCTCTTTTAGGTGCTGGCCAATTACGCCATTGTATAAATGCATTTTGTGCAGTTGCAATTACTTGATCATATGCGGCCTTATCTGTGGTGATGACTGCCCCAATCATTGTATTATCTACTGGAGAAAAAGAAGCAATCATTTCTCCTTTACTTTTAATCCATTGCGCACCAGTAGAACTGCCTTCGTTTTCTTTTTGAATTTGTAATTGTTGTAAAAATTGCATGTTTATTTTTTTATTTTTTCAATAATATTTGTTGTGGAAAATCCTTCCACAATTGGGTTAATAATTACTTTACCACCATTTGCAATCACCTCTTTTGCACCAACAATGGTTTCAATGGTATAGTCTCCACCTTTTACAAGCACATCAGGTAGGAGGGTTTGAATTAATTCAAGCGGCGTGTCTTCTTCAAAAATCACTACCACATCCACTAATACTAGATTGGCCAATATAGAAGCCCTGCTTGATTCGGAATGGATAGGACGCTCGGGGCCTTTTAGTTTTTTAACACTAGCGTCACTATTTAAACCAACCAATAAATAATCTGCTTCTTTAGCTGATTGAGCCAATGAAAATAAATGACCCGGATGTAAAATATCAAAACATCCATTGGTAAAAGCTACGGTCTTTCCTGCGGTTTTACAAGCTTGCATAAATACTTTTGCTTGTGCAAGGGACATGATTTTTTTTTCAATTTGTTCAACTGCGCGCATCTTACTTAGCTTGTTTATTGATAATAGGTAATATAATTAAACTGACTCCACCCAAAACAATCACAATTAAAAATTGTGAAAACCACTGTAAAGTTCCATTGGCAAGGCCCAATGTATAATCCACTCCATTTAACTCTAGTACTTTCGCCATAAAATAGGCATAGGCACCAATACCACCTGGTGTCAGGATCATACCAATGCTTGCATAGGCTAAACAACTAATGGCGGTGGCAAAACTACTTTCTGTTCCAGCAGTAGCATGCAATCCTACATAGGTTGCTAGTAAATACAAAAACCAAATACCGAATGAGTAAAGAAAAAACAAATTATGTTGTTTCAATTTAGTTGCACTTATGACACCTTCCCAAATGCCACTGATAATATTTTTAATGGAGGCAACAATGGTAGGGATGCGTTTTCTAAGTATAAAATAAAGGGCTATTAATACAATACCGATGCCCACAAACAAATACATTTTCCAGTTACCCTCATTGGAATTGATCACTGGTGTAGCAGTTTGATTTTTCAATTGATTCCATCCAGCTTCAATGACATTGAATTGTAAGCCAAGCGCCAATAAAAAAACGATGCCTAGGCTAATCACATCAAAAGCCCTTTCTGCGACAATGGTACCTACAATTTTCTCCGCAGGTACACGCTCATACTTAGCCAATAAAGTGCATTTGAGCACTTCGCCAAGTCGGGGGATGGCTAGATTCGCTAGATAGCCAATGAGAACGGCAAGATAAGTATTCGCAATACTTGGTCGATACCCCAAGGGTTCCATAATCAAGCGCCATCTTAATGCGCGTAAAAAATGAGAAAGACCAAGTATTATAAAGACAGGAAATACAATCCAAAGTTTTGATTGCTTTAGGGCAAGTGTGAATTTTGTCCATTCTTCGGCCGGAATTTGATGTAAACTCCACCATATCAAAGCGATACCTAAAAGAAAAAAGAACCCGATTTTAAGAAACTTTCCCATTTTTGTAAGGTTTCAGTTGCCCCGCAATTTACAACCAAATGTCTAGAATACCCTTGAAAAGCCTTAATAATTGGCCTTTTTTAGGGTTTTAAAAAAGTCCTTTAAAATCCGTATCTTCGCCAACCCGTAGAGGTTACTTAGTTAAACTATAAAAGGAATGTCAGAAAAAAAACGCATCTTATACATTGCTACAGAAATGTCGCCTTATTTAGAGATGACAGAATTTGCAGAGGTGATCAATAAACTCGCAATTAAAAGCAATGACAGTGGACTAGAAGTCCGTTGTATTATGCCAAGATTCGGGATGATCAACGAAAGAAGACACCGTTTACATGAAGTAGTTCGTTTATCTGGGATCAATGTTCAAGTGGATAGCGACGATTACCCTTTACAAATTAAGGTCGCATCCTTACCCAATGCAAGATTACAAGTCTATTTTTTAGAGAATGAAGACTTTTTTAAGCGTAAGCATATATTTCATGACGAAAATGAAACATGGTACGATGACAATGCCATGAGAACCATTTTCTTCTGCCGCGGCGCTTTAGAGACCGTAAAAAAATTCGGCTGGCCTCCAGACATCATTCACTGCAGTGGATGGATGACCGGTTTAATCCCAGCATATATTAAAACTGCTTTCAAGAAAGAACCAGTATTCTCCAATGCCAAAGTGGTGTTCACTATTGGACAAAATACATTCGAAGAGCAGTTTCCAAAAGACTTTATGACTAAGGCCTTGATCAATACCAATGTGAAAGAGAAAGAATTAGAAGCGTTCAAAGAATTGTCCAACTCTGCTATGTTTAGAGGTGGTGCGACCTACGCGGATGCTATTTCTTTTGGATCAGATGTGATTGATAAGAAATTGGTTTCAGAATTTGCATCAGTTAAAGGTAAAAAAGTGGTGCCTTTTAATGGATGGGATTCTGATTTAACAGAGTATTTAGATTTATACAACGAACTTGCAGGCAAGTAAAGCAATTATACATGGCAGTTATCAATATAGTTAGAAGGGTCACATATATTACAATCGCAGCTACATTACTTTTTTCATGTACTAGAATTAGCGATTCAGAACTTGGCATAGACTTTCTATCCCAAGATGCCATTGATACTAAAGACACTACATTAATTGTAGAGACAGAAACGATTGTCATGGAGGATTCATTAAGAATTTATCCTTCAGACCAACAAGTACTTGGAGATATTACCAATGATCCTATTTTCGGCTCTACTAGTGCCTCTTTGTTTCTACAATTAAAGCCTAGCTTTTATCCTTTCTTTATTAAAGGGACAAAAGACAGTATTATTGTAGATTCTGCAGTATTGATTTTAAGTTATAGAGGCTTTTATGGAGACTCGTCTAAGCCAGTTAAAATATATGTCAACAAAATTGACCCTGCAACGCCTTTGGAAGTTGGAAAATTATATGCTAGTAATTATGCCAGTGCATATGGGATAAGAAAAGGGGTGTCTGTGGGTAATGCTAAACTATTTGATTTTGCAAGTGCGAAAGATTCCATCAATGATCGATTTGAAAATGCTAGGAACCAAATCCGTTTAAGGTTGAATCAATCTATTGGCGTTGAATTGTTAAAAACCTATGATTCAAATGGGGTATACCGAAACGATACCACATTCCGCAATGCTTTTCCTGGCTTTGCTTTAACGACGAACGCTTCTGATAACCACAATGCACTTATTAGATTGGCTTTATTAGACTCTAATACAAAATTGGCTTTATATTATTCTACTAGTGCAACAGGAAGTGTGACGAGAGATACTTTAGTCACACATTTTAGGTTTTCTTATTTCAGTGCACAAAACGCCAATTTTATCCAAAGAAATAGAGCCGCTTCTGAAATTGCAAGTCATCTTAATGGTTTCGCAAAGGATTCTTTGGTTTATGTTCAAACAAGTCCTGGCACCATAGTAAAAATTAAAGTACCAGGGTTAAAAACTTTTGATAAGAAAATTATTCATAGGGCCGAATTAATTGCAGAACAAGTACCAGATGATGCTCGATTAAATACCACTGACAGTTACATGACTGCACCTAATTATTTATTCTTAGGGGTTTATGATAGTGCAACTAAGGAGTTGAGGTCGGTGCCAAATGATTTTCAAGGAGCAATGAATACGCAAGCATTAGCGCAGTTTGGTGGATATAAAATCTCAAAATCAATCAATGGGTATAGCAATGTGGCTACTTATAATTTTAATGTGAGTCGATATGTTCAAGGATTGATTGCAAGAAAAGATTCACTATTTGATTTTAGATTGTATGCACCAGTGAACGATTCAATAAAATTTGTACAGCCTTATCCTTTTAATAAAATACAATCTACAGATTACTTATCTACCTCTTTGGGCAATCAGCCTGCCATAGGTCGTGTAAGATTGGGAGGAGGATCACATTCTAAGTTTAGAATGAGGTTACGTATTTATTATACGAATCTATAATCCAATCCATAATTCAATCTATAATAATTACGATTATTTTATATATTTGCACCACACAATAAACATCTAAATAAAACAATATGCCTTATTTATTTACTTCTGAGAGTGTTTCTGAAGGACATCCAGACAAAATAGCGGATCAGATTTCTGACGCATTGATCGACAACTTTTTAGCATTTGATCCACAATCAAAAGTGGCTTGTGAAACTTTAGTAACTACAGGTCAAGTGATCTTGGCTGGTGAAGTAAAATCTAAAGCGTACTTAGATGTTCAAACGATTGCACGTGATGTGATCAAGAAAATTGGTTACACGAAGAGTGAATATATGTTTGAAGCGGATAGCTGTGGTGTATTAAGTGCGATTCACGAACAATCTGCAGATATCAACCAAGGGGTGGATAAAAAGAAGAAGGAAGAGCAAGGTGCTGGTGACCAAGGGATGATGTTTGGTTACGCAACCAATGAAACAGAAGACTTAATGCCACTCGCTTTAGACTTAGCGCATAAAATTCTAATTGAATTAGCTGCATTAAGAAGAGAGAACAAGGCGATTAAATATTTACGTCCAGATGCAAAATCTCAAGTAACATTAGAGTACAACGACAAGAACCAGCCTGTGAGAATTGACGCGATCGTGGTTTCTACTCAACATGATGATTTTGATGCAGAAGGAAAGATGTTAGCTAAAATTAAAAAGGACATCATTGAAATTTTGATTCCAAGAGTACAAGCGAAGTACAAGAAATACGCTAAGTTATTTAACAAGGATATTAAGTACCATATTAACCCTACAGGAAAGTTCGTAATTGGTGGACCGCATGGTGACACTGGTTTGACTGGTCGTAAGATCATCGTTGACACTTACGGTGGTAAGGGTGCACACGGTGGTGGTGCTTTCTCTGGTAAGGATCCAAGCAAGGTAGACCGTTCTGCTGCTTATGCAACACGTCATATTGCGAAGAACTTAGTGGCTGCTGGTGTGGCTTCTGAAGTGTTGGTACAGGTGTCTTACGCGATTGGTGTGGCTAAGCCAACATCTATTAACGTAAACACTTACGGCACGGCTAAAGTAAAAATGACAGATGGTCAAATAGGTAAGTTGGTAGAAGGCATTTTTGATATGCGTCCTTACTTTATTGAGCAAAGATTAAAGTTAAGAACACCAATGTACAGTGAGACTGCTGCTTATGGCCACATGGGTCGTAAGAACGAGACAGTGACTAAAACATTCACTACGCCAGACGGTAAAAAGAAGGTGATGAAAGTGGAGTTATTCACTTGGGAGAAATTAGATTATGTCTCCAAGGTTAAAAAAGCCTTTGGTTTAAAATAAATCATTGATTGAATGAAGATCCCGTCTCGACACAAATTGGGACGGGATTTTTATTTTAATCCATAACTTTGACCCATGCAAGAAAGAAACGACAGACCGGAACGACCAGATCGATCTGGAAGGCCAGAAAGAAAATTTACAGGACAAAGAAAATTTAGCCCTAGGCCAAGTTTTACCACAGAACGTAAATTTATTATTGGTCGTCAACCATTGATTGAATCATTGAATGCTGGCGCGAATATTGAAAAAATATTACTACAAAAAAATGCACAAGGGGAAGGCTTAGATGAGATAAAACAATTTGCAAAAACGCATACCATTCCTGTTCAATTAGTGCCTATTGAAAAGCTCAACGGCATGACCAAAGCAAATCACCAAGGCGTACTTGCATTTATCTCCACTGTAAAATATTTAGACCTACAAGAAGTGATTGACTTTGTAGTTGCAAAAGGAGAGGTTCCTTTATTTATGATGTTAGATGGGGTCACCGATGTACGTAATATTGGTGCCATTTGTAGAAGTATACATTGTTGTGGTGCGCAAGCGCTAATCATTCCTGACAAAGGTGTTGGCGCATTGAATGAAGAAGCTTTTAAAAGCAGCGCAGGTGCATTGGAACATATTCATGTTGTTCGCGTGACTAGTTTATTAAAAGCGGTAGATGATTTACACATGAACGGCATTCAAGTTTTTACCAGTGAAATGCGTGCAGATAAAAATGTACATGAATTAGATTTAACCATTCCAAGTTGTATCATTATGGGCGATGAAGGGAAAGGAGTACAACCTTATTTAGCCAAGGCTGCAGATTATTTTTTCAAGATTCCAATGGCGACAAATTTTGATTCCTATAATGTATCCGTTGCTGCTGGTATTGTCTTGTACGAATCCATGAAGCAAAGATTGTTCAAATGAAATTTAAATTAACATTAGACGCAAAGCCCTCTAAGGATTCCATAGCATATGGGGATAAGCTCCTATTAATTGGCTCCTGTTTTACAGAAAATATTGGCGCAAAATTTAAGACACATTTATTTGAGCTGTCTGAGAATCCATATGGTATCTTATTTAATCCGGTAAGCGTTGTTACCACATTGACCGAGATCATGGATAAGAGAATGTATCAAGTGGATGATTTATTTCAACACAATGGGCTTTGGCATAGCTGGCACCATCATAGTCGTTTTTCTGCTGTAGAGAAGGCAGCGGCATTAGAAAATATCAATAGCACCATTTTATCTGCGCATGATTTTTTAAAATCAGCGAATCGATTGGTCATTACATTAGGGTCTGCTTGGTTGTACCATTTGACCAATGATGCACCTTTGGGAAATGGGCAAGTGGTTGCCAATAATCATAAAGGGCCAATCAATTGGTTTTATAAATCCTTGATGCAGCCAAATACTTTATTAGAAAATCTACATGATTTGGTGAATCGTTTGCATGCTTTTAATCCAAAATTGCATATCACATTTACCATTAGTCCTGTTCGACATTTAAGGGAAGGCTTGATAGAAAACAACCGTAGTAAAGCAGTTTTAATTCATGCAGTACATGAATTAGTGCATCAATGCAATGGGGTGGATTATTTTCCAGCATACGAATATGTGATGGACGATTTAAGAGATTACCGATTTTACGCAGAAGACTTGGTGCATCCAAATTTTGCCGCCTCTGGTTATGTATGGGATAAATTGGTGGAGACCTATATGGACCACAAAACACAAGCTATCATGAAACAAGTTGCTGAACTTCAATTAGCAATGAATCATAAACCTTTTTTCCTTGGATCTGCAGAACATCAAAAATTCCTTGAATCCTGCATCCTTAAAACGGAAACATTGTTAGCTACATATCCAACACTATCTCTTCAAGACCATTTAGCATTTTTTAAGGCCAGCTTAAGCAAATAATTGCTACATTAGAGGTCTAAATTACTGCCATGCGCATTGTACCATTTTTAGTGTCAGCGACTGTAACAGCTGGGCTTGTTTTTACGCTCAATATCCAATTAAAATTAGGGGGAACTAAAGCACCAAGACTGGGCTATTTTTTATCGCCTCAACATGGGTTTTGGAAAAATGCAGAAAAAGTCAATACCAATTTTGATGCATCCATCCTTGCCAATGATTTGAAAGGGGATGTAGATGTGTATATGGATGACCGATTAGTCCCACATATTTATGCAGACAATGATGAAGATGCTTATTATGTGCAAGGTTACTTGCACGCAAAATACAGATTATGGCAGATGGACTTTCAAACTCGTGTGGCTGCCGGAAGATTGAGCGAAGTAGCAGGGGCAGATAAATTATCCATAGATCGTTTTTTCAGAAGATTAGGCATGGTGTATGGTGCAGAGCAGACAGAAGCCTATATCAATGAAAAGAATCCAGTAATGAAAGCGACTGTGGATGCTTACACTGCTGGTGTCAATGCTTACCTAAAACAATTAGCACCTGAGGATGTGCCTTTTGAATATAAGTTGATGAATTTTGAGCCAGAAAGCTGGACGCCTAAAAAGACCTATTTGTTCTTGATGTTCATGTCCTATGATTTGACAGGAAGATCTGCAAGTGCAGATTTGCAATTGACCAATACAAGAGATTATTTAGGGTATGATTTATTTGATCAATTGTATACCAATCAACAAGATTCTTTGGATCCAATTATTCCAATTGGTACCACTTATGCCGAACCAAGTATTGTTCCAATAAAACCATTGGAATCTGATATGGTTTATTTGAAAAAAACACAACAAGTAGATATTGCAAAATTAGTTGAATCGCCAGAAGCACCGGATCCTAATAATGGAAGTAATAACTGGGCAGTTGGTGGAACAATGACAAAGTCAGGCAGACCCATTTTAGCAAGTGATCCGCATTTGGGTTTGAACTTACCTTCGTTATGGTACGAGGTTCAAATCACGACACCTACACATAGCACTTACGGCGCAAGTTTTCCTGGATCTCCAGCAGTGATCATAGGATTCAATGATAGCTTAGCCTGGGGTGTGACCAATGCAGGACGTGATGTATTAGACTATTATGAATTAAAATTTAAAGATACCACACAAAATGAATATTGGTTTAATGGTAATTGGAAGTCGGTGACCAAGAGAGTAGAGGTGATTAAAGTGAAAGACAGTGCAGATGTGATTGAAAATATTGCCATGAGTCATTATGGACCTGTGATGTTTGATGCCTATTATCAAAATTCACAGTCCAATGGCAGAAACCTTGCAGTAAAATGGACTGCACACAATGCTTCAACTGGAGTAGAAACTTTTTACCAATTAAATCGTGCAAAAAATATTGATGATTATTCCAAAGCAATTCAATTATGGAAATGCCCTGGACAAAATTTTGTGGTTGCCACTAAAACTGGAGATATCGCCATTAAACAACAAGGCGACTTTGTTGCAAGATGGGATCGACAAGGTGACTTTATCATGCCTGGAACAGATAGTGCATATGACTGGCAGGGCATCATTCCTTTCCAAGAAAATCCAATGATCTTAAATCCTGCTCGTGGTTTTGTAAGTAGTGCCAATCAAAAATCTACCGATGCAAGCTATCCATATTATTTAGGCACTGCAAGTTCCTTTCCTTTATATAGAGGCATTAGCGTCAATCAACAATTAACTGGAAGGACACAAGTGACTGCTCAAGATATGCAAGCGTTGCAAACAAATAATTACAATGTTTTTGCCCAGCAAGCAAGACCCGCTTTAATGAAGTTTGTGGAGATGAATACATTAAGTACTGAGGCACAAAGAATGGTTGGAATGATGACGCAATGGAATTTATACAATGATCCTTCAGAAAAAGGCATCACCATTTTTAAATTGATTTGGGATAGTGTGGAGAATGCAGTTTGGGGAGATGAATTAGCAGGCGCATTGATTCCATTGACTAAACCTGAGTCATTTGTTTTATTAGAACAAATGAATCGTGATTCTAATTATAGGGTAGCGGATGATATCCGAACAAAAGACAAAGTGGAAAGCTTGAAAGATCAAGTTCGAATTGGAATTGAAAAAGCGACCTTAAAATGTCTTGCATTAGAAAAAGAAAATAAATTAAGTTGGGAAACATTTAAAGCTACAAGGGTTTTACACCTTACTAAGATACCAGTCCTGAGTAGATTAAATTTATCCATTGGAGGAGGTACGAATATTATTAATGCCACTGGAGAAAATAATGGACCAAGTTGGAGAATGGTGGTGCATTTGACGGATGAAATTGAAGCTTATGGATTGTACCCAGGAGGACAGAGTGGTAACCCAGGCAGTCCTTATTATGATAGCTTTATTAATTATTGGGCGGCAGGTAAATATTATAGATTGCTATTCTTGCCTAAAGAAAAATTAAAGCAACATGAGCGAACAAAATGGCATATTCAATTTAAAAAATCCGTTGCTTAATATTAAAAGATCAACTTAAAAAAATTCATATGAAATTTATTCTTTTAATAGTATTAGTAGCATTAGTGACCTATGCAATTGGTATCTACGGAAATTTGCCTTGGTGGAGTTTTGTAGTAACCAATTTAATCATTGCCATTGCATTGCCCATTAAGCCTTTACAATCTTTCATTGCCGGTGCACTTGGTGTGGGTGCTTTGTGGGCTGGCTTAGCTTTTGGGATTGACTTAGCAAATAACCATATTCTATCGACCAAAGTAGCTCAGATCCTTCCATTAGGAGGTTCATACATCGCTTTAATTGCGGTGACTGCATTAGTGGGTGCTTTGTTAGGCGGACTTGCTTCTCTAACTGGATCTTTTGTTAGGAAGCCTGAATAAGTTTACCTTTGGGGTCAATTTGCTTAATCTGTAATTGAGCTTAAATTAAATCCATATGGCACAACTGCACAACCGTGTTTCAAACAAGGAGTTGAAACAAAAACTATACGAAGAGGCTTTCGATAGAACCACGATTAGTTTTTACCAGTATTTTACAATTCAAGATCCAGCTAAATTTAGAGATGACATGTACCAAGCATTGAATGCAATGCAGGTATTTGGACGAATCTATATTGCGACAGAGGGGATCAATGCACAAATTAGTGTACCCACGCATTTATTTGAAGCCTTCAAAGCTTATCTTTTTTCAATGAAGGCATTGGATGGAATCCGATTAAATAATGCGGTGAATGACAATGGTAAAAGTTTTTGGGTATTGAAAATAAAAGTAAGAGAAAAAGTAGTGGCTGACGGCATTGAGGATTCCAATTTTAGTATGGAGAACAAAGGGAAATACGTGAATGCGGAGCAAATGAATCAATTATTGGCACTGCCAGATACCATTGTGATAGATATGCGCAATCATTATGAATATGAAGTAGGACATTTTGACAATGCCATTGAAATCCCATCTGATACTTTTAGAGACCAGTTACCGATGGCCGCAGAAATGATGCAGCCTCATAAGGATAAAAATATTATCATGTATTGTACTGGTGGGATACGTTGCGAGAAAGCAAGTGCGTATATGCTACATGAGGGTTTCAAAAATGTGTATCATTTAGAAGGCGGTGTCATTCATTATGCCAATCAAATAAGAGCGGCGGGATTAGAAAGTAAATTCAAAGGAAAAAATTTCGTCTTTGACGATCGGTTAGGGGAGCAAATTACCGATGATATTATTGCAAGTTGTCACCAGTGTGGTAAGCCTGCAGATACCCATACCAATTGCAAAAACGATGCTTGTCATTTGCTTTTTATACAATGCGATGCTTGTGCAAAATCATTTGATGGATGTTGCACAAGTGCATGTAAAGAAGTCTATCATTTACCGCTAGAAGCACAAGAGGCATTGAGAAAAGGAGTAAAAAAAGGTATGCAGGTATTTAATAAAGCCAAAGAAAGATTAAGACCAAGACTCGGGATTGATATTGAAGTCAAATAAAATAAATGATTGCAAAAAAAATCCCGACCAAGGCCGGGATTTTTTTTATTGTATTCCTAAATTATTCAATGCATTTTGAATCAATTGAAAAGTCTCAGCTTCTGATTTTGGTTCAGGTTGAAAAGTTGCTCCAATGATTTGCTCATACAATTCTATATATCTTTTTGAAATGGTTTGAATCCACTCTTCAGACATAGCTGGCACTGTTTGTCCTTCCTTGCCCATAAAATTGTTTTCAATCAACCATTCTCTTACAAATTCCTTGCTTAGTTGTTTTTGCTTTTCTTGGCTAGCTTGTCTTGCTTCAAATCCATCTGCATAAAAATACCTCGATGAATCAGGGGTATGAATTTCATCCATTAAATAAATGGTGTCCCCAATCTTCCCAAACTCATATTTTGTATCTACTAAAATCAAGCCTCTTTTTGCAGCAATGGCTTTTCCTCTTTCAAATAAGGCTAGGGCATATTTTTCTAAAATGGCCCAATCTTCTGCAGAAGCTAACCCCTCGGCAATGATAGCTTCCTTTGAAATATCTTCATCATGTCCTTCACTTGCTTTAGTAGAAGGGGTGATGATAGGAGATGGGAAATAGTCATTTTCTTTTAGTCCTTCCGGTAGTGTTACGCCGCAAAGTGTCCTCCCGCCAGCCTGGTAAGTTCTCCATGCATGTCCTACTAAATTGCCTCTTACGACCATTTCGATCTTAAATGGGGTGCATTTTTGACCAATGGCCACATTTGGGGCAGGGGTGCTAATGAGCCAATTTGGACAAATATCCTTGGTGGCTTCGAGCATATAGGCAGCAATTTGGTTTAAAACCTGTCCTTTATAAGGGATTGGCTTAGGCAAAATGACGTCAAATGCAGAGATACGATCACTTGCTATCATTACAAGTAGTTCATTTTCAATGTAATAGACGTCTCTTACCTTACCGTGGTAGGTATTTATTAGGCCGGGGATCGTGGTTGGGTTCATGCTACGAAAATAAAAATTTTAACAGTATTTTGATAATTTTTTCTGATTTGCTAACAATTTGGTATTTTGAGATACAATTCAATTAAAAAACAATTTATTATGACAAGATTACTAACTCGTTTTAGTCTTTTTTGTGCTGTTGCTTTTACTGCAATTAGTGCAATGGCTCAAAATGCAGGAACAATCACAGGAACTGTAAAAAATGGAACCAGTGGTGAAACCATCGCTGCAGTATCAGTTACAGTGAAAGGCTCATCTGTTGGAACCTATACAGATGATAAAGGAAATTTCAAATTAAATGTAACTCAAAAAGCACCATATACATTGGTTTTTAGCTCGGTAGGTTTTGAAGGCCAAGAGCAGGTGGTGAATGCTGGAACATCTAAAATGGATGTGACTTTAAAGCAAGCATTTACGCTAGGTACTGAAGTGGTTGTTGCTGCTTCAAGAGTTGCGGAGCGTATTTTAGAATCTCCAGTGACGATTGAAAGAATTAGCAATGCAACTATTAAGACTGCACCGGTGGCTAACTATTATGACTTATTGGGTACTTTAAAAGGGGTGGATGTGAATATCGCCAGTTTAACTTTTAAAAGTATTAGCACAAGAGGTTTCAATGGTAGTGGTAACAGCCGTCTAAATCAATTTGTTGATGGAATGGACAACCAGGCGCCTGGTTTGAACTTCTCAGTAGCTAGTATTATTGGTTTAACAGAATTAGACGTAGACAATATTGAATTATTACCAGGTGCATCTTCTGCATTATATGGTCAAGGAGGTATGAACGGTACTGTTTTGATTAACAGTAAAAATCCATTTAAATACCAAGGTTTAAGTTTTCAAGTAAAACAAGGTATCAACCACATTGATAACAAACAACGTCCTTTAGCTCCATATAAAGATTGGACAGTTCGTTATGCAAAGAAAATTGGTGATCGTTTTGCATACAAATTCAGCATGCAATATACAGAAGCTGATGACTGGAGAGCGAATAGTGATCAAAACTATTCTAGAACAACTGGTTCACAATTGGGTCAAACTATTCCTGGTAACAGGGCATCTGATCCGAACTACGATGGTGTTAACTTTTATGGTGATGAAACTACAAGTAATTTAGCTGGTGTTGGTACTGCTGTAAAAAGTGGTGTACTAGCTTCTTTAGTTGGTGCATTCGGTTCTGCTGCAGGTACTGCCACTTTTAATAGTTTATATAACGCAGCGCTTTCATTTCCGACATTAGCTTCTTACCAAGCATTCTTAACAGGTGCTGGTGGTGCTGCCTTAGGTGCAAATGCTGCTTTCTTATGGGGTGACAGAAGAGGATATTTTAATAATGTGAATGTAAGTAGAACAGGATATGCCGAACAAGATGTCGTAGATCCAACTGCATTGAACGTTAAATTCCAAGGGTCTATCCACTACAAAATCACGGACGATATAGAAGCATCTTTTGCTGCTTACAACGGTTCTGGAAATACGGTGTATACAGGAAGTGACCGTTATTCAATTAAGGATTTTAGCATGGGTCAGTATAAATTAGAATTAAAGTCTAGAAACTGGTACGTTAGAGCGTATACAACTTTAGAGAATTCTGGTGCATCTTTTAATTCAACTATTGCTGCACGTTATTTCAATGAAGCATGGAAACCTAGTACAACTTGGTATCCTACTTATGCTGCTACTTATTCTACTTTATTAAGTCTTGGTCTGAATCAACAAGCTGCACATGCAGGAGCTAGATCAAACGCGGATGTTGGAAGACCAACTGGTTACCTTGGTAACAATGCAATGTTCCAATCTTTAGTAAGCACTCCAATTTCACAAGGTGGTGCAATGTTCTTAGAAAGAACTTCTATGCGTGCAGCTGAGGGTCAATACAATTTAACAGAAGCTTTCGGTTTAGCTAAGTACAACGCTGATTTATTAGTAGGTGGAAGCACAAGACAATTTATATTGAATTCTCAGGGTACTTTGTTTGCTGATACAGCTGGAAATATTAAGATCAATGAGTCTGGTGCTTATGCGCAATTGTCTAAGCGTTTCTTAGATGATTTATTTAAGATCTCATTCTCTGGTCGTTATGATAAAAATGAAAACTTCCAAGGTCGTTTCACACCAAGAGCATCTTTGGTTGTGAAATTAGAAGAAGATCATAATTTACGTGTTTCTTATCAAACAGCTTACCGTTTCCCAACGACTCAAAACCAGTGGATCAACTTATTGGTAGGTGGTGGAACAAGGTTAATGGGTGGTTTGCCACAGTTAAGAAATTTCTACAAATTCAATACCAATCCTGCATATTCTTTAGCGAGTGTGAATGCGTTTGGTGCTTCTGCATTAGCAGGCGCTCCAAATCCAGGTTTATTGAAAGTACAAGCCTTCCCAGAATTCAAGCCTGAGTCTATGACTTCTTTTGAAGTGGGTTACAAGGGCTTAGTGGCTAAAAAATTATTGATCGATTTCTATTACTATTTTGGTGCATATGAAAACTTCATTAGTGGTGTAACTGTGTTACAATCTAGAAATGCAGCAGCGCCTAGTCCACTAGATGTATTATTTGCAGATAAGCGTATCGCTTATTCTATCTCTACTAATGCAACTCAAAAAGTAAAAACTTCTGGATGGGGTCTTTCATTAGACTATATATTACCTGCTAACTTTACTGTGAATGGTAGTATTTATGGAGATAAAATTGGAGGTTTAGAAGAAGGATTTATTTCTTACTTCAACACGCCACAAATGAGAGCAAACGTTGGATTGAATAATAGTGGTTTTGCATTAAAGAATCGTTTAGGATTTAGTGCAATCTATCGTTACCAAGATGGCTTTACTTACGAAGGTACATTCGGAGTAGGTCAAGTATCATCTTTCAACACTTTAGATGCTGTATTAACTTACAAATTACCTGCAATCAAGTCCTTGATTAAAATGGGTGGTACCAATATTATGAACACTTATTATAACACTGCACATGGTAGTCCAGCAATTGGTGGATTGTACTATGTAAGCTTTGCTTATAACGTGTTTTAAATTGACTCAGATGGGTTAGTTCCTAATCCCTTCCCGATTTTCGGGAGGGGATTTTTTTTGTATCTAATCTTAGTTTTTCCTTGATAAAACGCTATTTTTGCATTTCAAAATAAAAATGATTTTTCCATGCGATCAATAGCCTTTAGAGAAGCCTTACGCGAAGCAATGAACGAAGAGATGCGAAGAGATGAGCGTGTATTTTTAATGGGTGAGGAAGTAGCAGAATACAATGGTGCTTATAAAGTAAGTCAAGGCATGTTGGCTGAATTTGGACCAAAAAGAGTAATAGACACACCTATTTCTGAATTGGGTTTTACTGCAGTTGCCGTGGGTGCAGCACAAAATGGATTAAGACCTATTGTTGAATTCATGACTTGGAACTTTGCAGTTTTGCCATTAGATCAAATTTTAAATACGGCTAGCAAAATGTTGGCAATGAGTGGTGGTCAAATTGGTTGCCCTATCATTATGAGAGGTCCTAATGGAAGTGCTGGTCAATTGGGTGCACAACATTCCACCGCTTTTGAAAGTTATTTAGCGAATATTCCTGGTATCAAAGTGGTATCACCTTCGAATGGATATGACGCAAAGGGTTTATTAAAACAAGCAATCCGTTACGAGGAAGATCCAATCATGTTCTTAGAAAGTGAAGTGATGTATGGAGATAAATGCGAAGTGCCTGAAGAAGAATATTATATCCCATTAGGTAAAGCAGATGTGAAACGTCCAGGAAGAGACATTACGATTGTCTCTTATAATAAAATGATGAAAGTTGCTTTATCAACTGCGGATGAATTAGAAAAAGAAGGTATCAGTGCAGAAGTGATTGACCTAAGAACCATTCGACCTTTAGACTGGATGACGGTATTAGAGAGTGTTAAAAAAACCAACCGTTTGGTGATCATTGAAGAGCAATGGCCTTTTGCTTCAGTTTCATCTGAACTAAGTTACCGTATACAAAAAGAAGGCTTCGATTATTTGGATGCCCCAATCAGAAGAATCACTAGTGCAGATGCACCGATGCATTATGCCCCTAATTTGACTGCATTGGCCATTCCTGATGTAAGCCGTTCAGTGAAATTGGTGAAAGAAGTGATACAGCAGTATAAGTAATTGCTAAATCCTTGTATTTAACCATTTAAACAGCCTCATTACAGCTAATAAATATTTTATTTAATATCCCTCACAAAGGGATATTTTTGTACTATCTAATTCTATGATTATGGGCATGATCCTTTTTATCCTTTATTGGTTGGGCTGGCATATCGGTATTTATACGATGTTGAGAAAAGCAGGTGTGCCTGCAAACAAAGCCATCATTCCAATTTACAATACTTGGGAAGTGGTTCAACTATGTAAGATTCCAAAAATTTGGTTTTGGATACAACTCATTCCAATTGTGGGTCAATTTGTAACCATATGGATTACGATCCTCTTTGTAATGCATTTCAAGAAAGTGAATTTAATTCATCATACATTAACGGTGTTAGTTCCTTTTATCTATTTACCCTACCTAGGATTGGATAAAAAAGAACAATGGTACGGGGATGCAGCATTGGAGCATTACCATAAGCCAGGATCAAGAGAGTGGGTGGATGCAGGGGTCTTTGCAATTGTGGCTGCAACATTGATAAGAACATTTTTATTTGAAGCTTACGTGATTCCAACAGAGAGTATGGAAAAGACTTTGTTAGTGAATGATTTTTTATTTGTTGACAAAGTAACTTATGGTGCAAGAATCCCACAAACACCATTGACTTTCCCTTTTGTACATAATACATTGCCTGGCGCACCAACAACGCCTTCTTATTTAAAATGGGTTCAACTAGATTACAAACGATTTCCTAAATTAAGAGCCGTCAATAGAAACGATGTGGTTGTGTTTAATTTTCCGGCAGGAGACACCATCATCAATCTTCCTGAATTTGGTTCTAAGATTCCTTATTACGATGTTTTAAGAAGTCCTCAATACAATAATGACCGAGCAAAATTGCAGGCTGATTATCCAATTTTAGTGCATCCAATGGATAAGACAGACAATTATATTAAAAGATGCGTGGGCATTCCCGGTGATGTGATTGAAATTAAAAAAAGTCAATTATGGGTGAATGGTGCACCTGCGTTGGTGGCGCCGTATATGCAAACAGAATATATGGTAGAAACGGATGGCAGACCTCTAGCAGAAGACTTTATTCAAGACAGTTTAGGAATCAACATCAATGAAGCGACAGCTGATTTTCAATTTGTAGAAGGGCAACCGAATATGTTTAAATTAAATCTAACTGCAGCTGCTGCTTTAAGTTTAAAAAAATTGCCGAATGTAAAATCGGTTGTCTTATTTGAAGATCAGAATGTGGGCTATACCTTCCCCAATGACATCCTTCATTTTCCTTGGACTGCAGACAATTTTGGCCCAATACGGATTCCTAAAAAAGGAGATCAAGTGCCATTGAATGATAGTACAATAGAACTGTATAGAAGAGTGATAGAAGGGTATGAGCAACAAAAATTAACGACTCAAAATGGGCAATACTTTATCAACGGTAAAGCTGCTAAGACGTATACTATTCAAGCAAATTATTATTGGATGATGGGAGACAATCGTCATCGTAGTCAAGATAGTCGTTATTGGGGTTTTGTTCCTGAGACCCATATTGTTGGACGCGCAGCTTTGATTTGGTTTAGTTATAGTCAATCCATAAGATGGAATAGGCTCTTTAATTTGATAAAATAATAAGAATGCATAAGAAATTCGAATTCGAATACGAAGAGTTGGATGCGAAAGAAGGGTTAGGTCCGGAGGATTTAATTTTATTAAATGCTGCCTTTAAAGCAGTGGATACCGCTTTTGCACCTTATTCAAAATTTAAAGTGGGCGCAGCGGCAAGATTATCAAATGGTCAAATTATTTTAGGATCCAATCAAGAGAGTGCTAGCTATCCTGTAGGTATTTGTGCAGAAAGAACACTCTTAAATAGTATAGGAAGTCAATTTCCAAATGAAACCATTCAAGCTATGGCCATCAGTTACTTACCGAATGGTGTTGCATCAGACCATCCATTATCTCCTTGTGGTATGTGCCGACAATCCTTATTAGATTATGAAATAAGATATAAGGCCCCAATCAAGCTTATTTTGGCTGGAAAGACAGGAAAGGTGATGTTGATACCATCCGCTTCCCATATACTCCCTTTTGGCTTTACAGGCTCCATACTAGATCAATAAAGAACAAAGTCTAGTCGACTATATCCACTATGTTTAAATAAATTACTTAGTCTAATAATTTAGCTAATTCAATTAAATCCTCTTGCTTAAATTGGAGTGTTGGACTCTGAAAGCACTTCGCAAATTCAAGGATCATTTTTTTAATGACTCTTTGGTTGGAAAGCCGCTTATAATAAATTGTTTTGGGCTCAATATTGTGTCTTAAAAAATATTGGTCCATGTCTTTTTGAGAAAAAGGATGTCCAGATGTGCCTTCGACATAAAATTGTATGAATTCTTGAGGGTTAGGTACAATTTCATGCGGTTCCCAATCTGCACTAAAATAGGCAAGAATACATTGCTTTGGGATATTGATCCATTCGGCATGAATTTCTAATTGTTGGCATATTTCAGCATAGATCAAGGAATTCGCAAATGCATTCCCTGGTTTAGATTGCAGTGGGGAGGATACTAAAAAATCTTCTGGATTTTCATAACTAACCTCGACTCCTTTTATTTGGTAATAGCTGAATAAAATATTTCGAATCACGTTGGCTTGTTCTAAAGGCGTCAAATAATTATTTAATTCAAGCCAGATATTACGTCTAATTTTTTCTAATTGATGTCTTAATGGATCCAATGCTAATTCGGGAAACTGAAATTTAACCAAAATCAATGCACCTTCAAAAAGAGATGGCTTAGGGATGGCTGCCCAGTCCCTCAATTGTTGCTGAATGTCTTTTAACCGAAGTCGGTAGATCATTTTTTCGATCCGTTCTAATGTCGTTTCCTCTAAAGTATTTTCCCATAAATTTTCTAAATCGGGAATGATAGGCGTGCCGTAGTCCAGTAATCTAGTTGCAATTGTACTAAATACTTCCTCATCAGGGTCGTCCATGAGGGTAAATAAGGCTTTTATTTCTTCATTTTTTGGCAACATGGGCAATAATGTCTTGCTTTTTTCTTACTCAAATTGACAAAAAAATTATTAAATAAACCATTTAAGTTATACATCCCTTGTGGATATAAAGTTGATCCTTGACATACTATTGTGCATTGTTTAACGTTGGTTCATTTTTTAAGTGTTTTTTAGCATATTTAAGCCATTATGAGCCATTAATTACCGTACTTTGTGTATACTAAATTCTAAACCTGCTTATGCAAACTCAACCTGTTTCAGTTCCTAAATTCACGGTCGTGCAGAAATCATTGCATGCCGAACTAAAGAGGAGAGTGAACCAATATCTAGAAGAACATACTATTCGTGGTACAGGTAATTACAAGCTCTTTACGAAAGCAGTTATTCTTATTATTTTATTTTTAATCACTTATGTTCATTTGGTATTTTTTACCCCACCAACAACCATTGCTATTGTGGAGTGTTTATTTTTTGGCGGCCTGATAGCTGCCATTGGATTCAACGTTATGCATGATGGCAGTCATGGTAGTTTTAGCAAATACGCATGGTTAAATAAATTAGCTTCTTCCTCTATTAGTATTCTTGGAGCAAGCCGTTTTATGTGGAGCATGAAGCATGTCACAATTCACCATACGTATACGAATATTGACGGCGTAGATGATGACATAGAAGTAGGGGTTTTAATGCGTATGGCGCCAACACAAAAACATTTTTTAGTACATCGTTTCCAACATATTTATTTTGTAATTCTATACATGTTATTGTATGTGTTTTGGCTTTTCTTTACCGACTATAATAAATACTTTAAGCGTAAAATCGGATCTATTCCTTTGAAAAAAATGGCTATTGCAGACCATTTTGAATTCTGGATTGTAAAGGTATACCATGCAGCTATCTTTGTTGTGTTGCCGATTCTGATGTTAGGCTGGCAAGCTTGGTTGATTGGATTTATTTTGAGTACATTCTTTGCTGGCTTTATTTTAAGTATAGTGTTTCAGTTGGCACATACAGTAGAACATACTGAATTCCCAATTGCGATTCAACCAGAGAATAGAATGCCAGACGAATTTGCAGCACACCAAATACAAACAACGGCTAATTTTGCTACAAAAAGTAAACTAGTTAGTTGGTTAGTAGGTGGATTGAATTTTCAAATTGAACACCACTTGTTTCCAAAAATATCACATGTACATTATCCTGCAATTAGTAAGATTGTGAAAGAAGCATGCGCAGAATTCAAATTGAATTATATCGAATACCCAACAGTATTAGAGGCGGTTAAAGCACATGTTCAGTTCTTAAAATCGATGGGCAACCCAAATCCATCTGTTGCTTAAATAAAATTTTATTTCTACAATAAGGATCATTAAAAGCCCTTAGAAAGAAATACGAATCATGAACGAACTTTCGAGCTTGCGAGCAGAGAGTGAATGATTATTATATTTTTTCTAAGGGCTTTATTTATTTTGTAATGCCTTTGAAATTATTTTATGCTTTCTTTTTTCTTGCAGTTTTACGTGGAGGATTCTTTTTCAATTCTTCTATAATCTCCTTCACTTCCTCAATCGTTAATGTCTCTACTTTTTCTTGCTGCTCTTTTGTAAGTTTAAAATTGCGTAAGCCTTGCTTAATATACGGGCCATAAGGGCCTCTTAACAATTGAATTTTTTCTTTTTCAAATACTTTGATCGTACGTTCATCTTTTGCCTTACGCTTTTCTGCAATCATTGGCGTCAATTCCTCGAGCGTAACTGTATAAGGGTCCATCTCCTTGTTCAAGGAGTAGAACTTCTTACTATGAGCTGCATAAGGGCCAAATCGGCCAATATTTACAGAGACTTCCTCGTCTTCAAATAATCCTAAGGCTCTAGGAAGCTTAAATAGTTCCATGGCTTCATCAAAACTGATTGTTTCAATACTTTGAGAAGCCTTCAATTTTGCAAATTTTGGTTTTTCTTCTTCATCCTGGTGGCCAATTTGAACCATCGGTCCATACCTGCCCATACGCGCAATCACTTTCTTACCAGTGATAGTATCAAAGCCTAATTCACGTTCTCCTTTTGCGCGCTCAGCTGTTTCTAAAGTATGTTCAATGGTTTCATGGAAGGGCTGGTAGAAGTTCTCCAACATCTTACTCCACTTTAGTTTACCATCCGCAATTTCATCAAATTCGCCTTCAATTTTAGCGGTAAAACCAAAGTCCATTACTTTTTCAAAATGCAATTTCAAAAAGTCTGTAACAACTAATCCTAAGTCAGTTGGTGACAATTTATTCTTTTCTGCTCCAGTGATTTCAGATGCAGTTTCAGATTTTATTTCATCTTTTGGGTTAAGAGAAAGTATTTGGTAAATCCTTTTTACGCCTTCTTTTTCTCTTTTTTCTACATAATTACGTTTCATGATGGTCGTAATAGTAGGTGCATAGGTAGATGGTCTTCCAATGCCTAATTCCTCAAGTTTCTTAACCAAACTTGCCTCGGTGTATCTAGAAGCTGGACGGCTAAATCTTTCTAGGCCAGTCATGCTAATAAATTCAAGTACCTGACCTTTTGCTAAAGGAGGTAATAAGCTTTCGTCCCCTTCGCCTAATTCTGCTTCTTCATCTAAATCATCATCATCTTTACCTTCTAAATACACTTTCAAAAAACCATCAAACTTCATCACTTCACCACTAGCAGTCAAAGTGTCTTTATTGGTGGAAATTTCTATTTTAGCTGTTGTTTTTTCAAATTGTGCATCGCTCATTTGAGATGCAATTGTTCTTTTCCAAATCAATTCGTATAAGCGATTCGTATCCGCATCGTCTACCTTGGACTCATTCATGTAAGATGGTCGGATGGCTTCGTGCGCTTCTTGTGCATTTTCGTTTTTATTCTTGAATTTTCTTGGCTGATAATATTTTTCGCCAAAGTTTGAATTAATCTCTGCTTTAATAGCATCGATAGCAGTTTCACTTAAACTAATACTATCTGTTCTCATGTAAGTGATCTTACCACTCTCATATAATTTTTGTGCTAGTAACATTGTTTTACTCACGCTATAGCCTAATTTTCTAGAAGCCTCTTGTTGTAAAGTAGAAGTCGTGAAAGGTGCGGATGGCGTGCGTTTGCCATCTTTTACAGTAATGTCTTTTACTGTATACTTGGCACCTTTACATTCGTTTAAAAACTTTTCAGCAGCGCCTGCAGTGGTTAATTTCTGTGGGCCCTCTGCTTTAAATTTGACTTTCTTTTTATTGATATCTAATGCAGAAAAAAGTGCGGATACTTTAAATACACTTTCAGGAATAAAGTGGTTGATCTCTCTTTCTCTTTCTGCAATCAATCTAACAGCAACACTTTGTACACGACCAGCACTTAAGCTTTTTTGCATACCAATTTTGCGCCATAAAACAGGACTTAATTCAAAACCAACAATTCTGTCTAATATTCTTCTTGCTTGTTGTGCATCCACCAAATCCATATTGATTAAACGGGGATTTGCCACTGCTTTTTTAATGGCCGGAGCAGTGATTTCGTGAAAGACAATACGCTTTGTTTTCTTTGGATCCAATCCCAATACTTCTGCCAAGTGCCAGCTAATACTTTCTCCTTCACGGTCCTCATCCGATGCTAGCCAAACTTCTTTTGCCTTCTTGGTCATTGATTTAAGTTCCTTAACCACTTTCTCTTTTTCACTAGGAACCATATACCTTGGAGCAAAATGATTTTTCATATCTATACCCATATCATTTTTTTCCAAATCTCTGATATGGCCATAACAGCTTCTAACTTCAAACTCATCGCCTAAAATCTTCTCTATCGTCTTTGCTTTAGCAGGCGACTCCACAATTAATAAGTTCTTTGACATAGTTCAAACCGCTCCTTCGGGTTATTTATATATTGAAAATCAACTATTTACAAGCTAAGATAAGGTAACTTGCATAGTTACAAGGAACTTTATCTTGGATGCAATATTATAGCTTTCGGCTAAAAAATAAAAATGATCTACTTGGAAGGGGTCAAAAAAGCCATAATTTGATCCATTACTTCGGCCGTTTTATAGACTTTATTATGTCCTAATCCATTGGTTATCAGAAATTTGATATTGGATGGAGCCTTTTCTTTAAAATTTATAATATCCTCATAAGGGCAAACCACATCTTTTTCATCATGCACCCATAATACTGGACCTTTATAGTTTGCTAAAGCTCTATCCGCTGCAAAAAATTCAACTTTATGGGACGTTTTGCTGCTTACATCACTCAAGAAAGCCGCAATATTGACTTCATTTAAATGCATCATCTTAAAAAAATTGGCAAAAGTGGTAGTCGTTTTTGTAGCTGGTGCAATCAATATGAATTTTCTATCTTCAGCCTGATCAATGTTTTCTGCGATCATAGATAAAGTAAGTGCCCCAAGCGAGTGGCCTATGAAATGATGGACAGGGCCAGCTTGTTCCATGATCTTTTGAATGGCCTCTTGGTAAACCACTACATGAATATGCTTCCCTTCGCTTTGACCATGAGCTGGACCATCAAAAGCCAATACACGATAGCCCATCTTAAGCAATGGAGTAATATAATGTTCAAATTTGTAGGCAAAACTGGCATATCCATGCGCTATTAATACGGTTTGGTCATTCGGCTTATTGGGTAACCATTCAAATCCATGAATCTTAGTTTGATCCGTTAAAACCACTGTTCGCTTTATTGCATGGTGGAAAATAGCTGGGGCTTTTCGTTTTTTGTATTTAGGATAGGGGGTGCAAAAAAGTTCGAAAGCCATCCTGCCTGCGGTAGCTGGCGCCAATTTACTAATGGTCTTGAATTTTGTCCTTAAATATTGTAGGTAAATTCTTTCAGAAAAGCCAACTGTAGCCATATGTTTGCAATTTGAACGCAAAGATAGCCCACGCCAACTGCTCCTGCTTATTTTTTTTGTATTTTGACAAATAAAACGGGCATTGTGCTTTACCCATTGGCCTTTTAAAGCTATTTTTGCAAAAATAGTAACGACCATTTATGTATTCATTAAAAATCAATTTCGAACAAAAAGGTTTAGAAACAGTCACTCTTGAAAATGTAGCTGCCGATCAAAGTTTATTAGAAGTGCTTTTGGATGCGGGTATAGAATTACACCATAATTGTGGTGCAGTTTGTGCATGTAGTACTTGTCATTTATATGTTAAACAAGGGATGGAGCATTTAGCTGAATTGTCCGATAGGGAAGAAGATTTTATTGACCGAGCGTTAATTCCAAGGATTGAGTCAAGACTTGGTTGTCAATGCGAATTAAAAGCGGGAACTGGTGCAATCGAAGTCACCTTACCAGACCAAACACAATTTTTAGGAGAATAATAAAAAAGATATATTAATAGTATGAATCAATTTGAGCCACCCATTCACTGGAATGACCACGAAGATATTGCCCAAAAATTATATGAAAAATTTGGGGATGATTTTACGGAGTCAAAAATTTACAGAGTTCGTTTCACCGATCTTTTAGAGTGGATTTTAACCTTGCCTCATTTTGAAGGCAAAAAAGAGGAGTCTAACGAAGGTCATTTGGAGATGATTCAAAGTGCCTGGGTCTATGAATGGCGTGATAACCAAAAAAAATAATTGCTTTGTTAACTGCCTTAGAAAAAATAACCTGTTTCGTATTTGATGTGGATGGTGTTTTAACCAACGGCACATTAATTGTAATGCCTGATGGTTTGATGGTGCGCACCATGAACATAAAAGACGGCTATGCCATTCAATTGGCCATCAAAAAAGGGTATAAGGTTTGGATTATTTCTGGGGGTTATTCCGAAGAAGTACAAGATAGATTAGAAAAATTAGGAGTGGAAGAAGTACACATGAAAGTCAAAGACAAGAAAGAACTATTAGAAAGACTTTCCATGACAGAAAGCGTTTCCTTAGAATCTATTTTATACATGGGGGATGATATGCCAGATTTTGAAGCCATGGAGATTGCTGGTATTGCTGCCTGTCCTGCAGATGCCTGTTTTGATATTAAAAATATTTCAAGTTATAAAGCCCTTGCAAAAGGTGGAGAAGGATGTGCAAGAGAGGTGATTGAAAAAGTGCTTAAATTAAATGGCCATTGGGATGTAGTGGACCATATTCAAGCTAAATAATCCTCCTGTGAAAAGCTTAATCCATTTTTTAAGATTAGTAAGATGGCCTAATTTATTTTTTATTTTACTAGCAGAATCGCTGTTTCATTTTTTTATCTATAAGCCACTTTATCCAAATTTGGCATTGACCGCTGATTACCCATTTTATTTTATTGTGGCAACGAGTATTTGTATTGCTGCGGCTGGGTACATTATCAATGATTATTTTGATGTGAATATTGACCAAGTCAATAAACCCAAAATGGTGGTGGTGGGCGCGCACATTAGTAGACGTTGGGTCATTTTTTGGCATTTATTTTTGAGCATGGGTGGCGTGTATATTTCATTGATCGCTTTTCCATTTCAACAATATATTCATGTTCATTTTTCTAATTTAGCAACCATCTTGATTTTATGGTTCTATTCAACCAATTTTAAAAGAAATTTTTTAATAGGCAATGTGGTGATTGCAGTATTGACTGCATGGACCATTGGGGTGATTTATTTTTCAAAATTCACTTTCATGCAATTGGTGCATCCTACGAATATGCTACCAACAGATTTGAAGCTGTTTAAGCTCATGTTATTGTATAGCAGTTTTGCCTTTATTTTAACGTTGATAAGAGAAGCATTAAAGGATATGGAAGACATGGACGGAGATGAGAAATTTGGTTGTAAAACGATGCCAATTGCATGGGGTTTACAAACCACAAAAGTCTATGTGGCGGTTTGGCTTATGGTCCTTATTTTAGTCTTATTGATTATTCAATTGTACGCCATACCATTTGGATGGTGGATGCCAATCGTTTACTGCATTGTCACCATCATTGCCCCACTCGTATATGTTTTATTTAGTTTGAAGCATGCATTTTCTAGAGCCGATTTTAACCGATTGAGTCATTGGATAAAATTTGCAATGTTGATGGGCATTTTATCGATGGGCTTTTTTTATTTTCTGCTTTAATTTTAAAAAATGAATGGATTTATTTTAGCATCCCAGTCTCCTCGAAGAAAACAATTACTTGCATGGGCAGATATTGATTTTGATGTGATTGTTTCTGCAGCAGAAGAAGATTTTCCAGCAGAGATGGATGTACAAGAAGTGCCAGTTCATATTGCACAAAAAAAAGCGATTGCTGTTCAGGACAAAATCAAACATGAATTGCCAATACATCAAGGCAAGTGGATCATTGCTGCTGACACCATTGTAGTATTAGAAAATGAAATCATTGGCAAGCCAATAGATAGGGCAGATGCGATTCACATATTGCAAAAACTATCTGGCAAAACACATCGCGTGATCACAGGGGTGTATTTGATCAATGATACCGAGTCGATAAATTTCAGTGAAACCACATTGGTTCATTTTCACCCTTTGACATTGTCACAGATCGAATATTATGTCGATCAATATCAGCCTTATGACAAGGCAGGTGCTTATGGTATACAAGACTGGATAGGTGTTGTAGGCATTCAAGGTATCCAAGGTGATTTCTACAACGTCATGGGATTACCAGTGAGTAAGTTGCTGAGTTATCTTCCTACAACCAGGAATAGGACTACAACCAAGTAAAGCTAATATCCAATTCCATATCTGGGTGAAGGCTTCTTTCAACTGGACAAGTCCTTCCAACTCTTTCAAGTATCTCCTTCGTCTTTTCATCTAAATTCAATGTAGGCATGGTTACGGCAATGATGATTTTGCCAATTCTTCTTGGCTCACTCATCATCACTTTCGTCACATCCACTTTAGCACCATCTATTTTAATATCCATGCCCTCTGCCTTGATACCCATGGTGGTAATTAAACAAGCACCCAATCCTGTAGCAATTAAATCGGTAGGAGAAAATCGCGCACCCTGACCCTTATTATCAGAAGGGGCATCTGTTTCAAAATTTGAACCGCTTTGAAGATGAAGGCAGGTAGTTCTTAAATTAGCGTCATAGGTTACTGTGGCTGTCATATCTGTTGAATTGATGGGTTTGTGATTTTGGTAAATTTACAACGAAAGGCTTGATTTAAGCGCAAGTCTTGTATTTTTGCAACTGATAACAGAAAAGCATGCAAGAACTACCGATTGTACCAGCAGAACAACATATTAAGAAGCCCGATTGGTTGAGGGTTAAATTACCTATTGGAGAAAGTTACAAACACGTAAGAGGCTTAGTAGACAAACATAAATTACATACGATTTGTGAGAGTGGTAATTGTCCTAATATGGGCGAGTGTTGGGGAGAAGGAACAGCCACATTTATGATACTGGGTAATATCTGTACAAGGAGTTGTCAGTTCTGCGCAGTGGCAACAGGTAGACCAAAGCCAGTGGAGTGGGACGAGCCACAACGTGTTGCAGAAGCGATTTTTTTAATGAAAGTAAAGCATGCAGTTTTAACAAGTGTAGATAGAGATGAATTACCAGATGGTGGTTCTATTATATGGTCCAATACAATTAAAGCCATTAAAGCATTGACGCCTGATACCACATTGGAAACATTGATTCCAGATTTTAGAGGGATCAAAGAACAAATAGAAAGAATCATTGAAGCGGCTCCAGAAGTAGTGAGTCATAATATGGAGACAGTGGAGCGCAATACAAAACGTGTGCGAGTACAAGCAAAATACAGAAGAAGTTTAGAAGTGCTAGAGACCTTAAAGAAAGGCGGCATGCGTACAAAAACAGGTATCATGTTGGGTATTGGCGAAGAAAAAGATGAAGTGATACAAACTATGAAAGACTTAGTGGGTGTTGGATGTGATGTGTTAACTATTGGTCAATATTTACAACCGACTAAGAAACATTTACCTGTTCAAAGATTCGTTCACCCAAATGAATTTGCTGAACTAAGAACTATTGGCTATGAATTAGGCTTTGACTATGTAGAAAGTGGGCCATTGGTAAGATCGTCTTATCATTCAGAAAAGCACGTCATTAAGGGCTGGGGGAGAAATAAATATTTAGAAGAATTAGCATTAGCTACATCATAATAAAAAAGGCCACATTCATTGTGGCCTTTTTTATTATAATTATATATTTTAAGTAGTCTCACATGCTTCAATTTATTGAAGCAGTGGGAGTAAAATACAAATACATCATGTACTAAATTTTTATAATTTTGTGTATTTGTATTTTACTCCCACATTAATGCCGAGGCACCTAATATGGCGGCGTCTGATTCTTTTAAATGACTGATTAATATTTTTACTTTATTCTGGAAGATCTCAATTAAGTTGGCTTCCATATGTTCCCTTGTTGGCTTTAAAATCATATCACCTGCTTTTGTCAATCCACCAAATAAGATGATAGATTCTGGACTGGAGAACATCACAAAGTTGGCTAAAGACATACCCAATATTTTCCCAGTAAATTCAAATACTTCTTTTGCAATTTCATCTCCCTTAACAGCGGCTTCAAAAACATCTTTTGATGTAATTTCATCAATATTAATTGTCCTCAAGACACTAGGACGATCAGATTGATTTAATAATTCTCTTGCAGATTCAGCTACTCCAGTTGCAGATGCATAACTTTCAAGTGATCCTTTCTTACCTGTACCATGGTGCATTCTACCATCTGGAATAATCACAGTATGTCCTAATTCACCAGCAAATCCATCATGACCATAGATCAATTGGCCATTTGCTACGATACCACTTCCTACACCCGTCCCTAAGGTAATCATGATAAAATCTTTCATTCCTTTTGCTGCGCCGTACATCATTTCGCCTACAGCTGCAGCGTTAGCATCATTGGTTAATTTTACTGGGATTTTAAATTTATCCTGCATCATTTTTGCAAATGGAATAATGCCTTTCCATGGAAGGTTAGGGGCATACTCAATCGTGCCAGTATAGATATTGCCATTAGGCGCGCCAACACCAATTCCTCTGATACGACCAAATCCACCTACTTTCTCTATCATTGCTGACAAATGTTCATGCAATTCGTCTATGAATGTGTCAACTTGAAGATGCTTTTTAGTAGACATCTCACTAGAGAATAAGACATTACCATCTTTGTCTACAATTCCAAATTTTGTACCTGTTCCGCCGATATCGACGCCTACTACATATGATTCCATAAATACTTTTTTAAATTTTAGTGTCCACCACTTGTGTCAGCATCTTCGTAATTGATGCCTTGCTTTTTCAATATGCCTTTCACTGCTATTGCAAAAAATACTAAATAAGCAAAACATATAGCAGCTACCCAGAATGAATTGTGAATACCATAACCTGGTTGATCTAAATGAGATGATTGTAAGTAATCTGCAATTTTACCTTGTATTGGAGGAATGATACCACCCCCTAAAATCATCATGATTAAAAAAGCAGATCCTTGCGGTGTATACTTTCCTAGGCCTGCAACTGATAAAGAAAAGATAGAAGGCCACATAATAGAACAAGCCAAGCCACCTGTTAAAAATGCATAAGTCGCAACGGTACCTTTTGTAAAAATTCCCAATAACATCGCGATCACACCCACCAAACTAAAAATCAATAATGTTTTAGCAGGTTTGTTTTGACTTAAGTAAAATGCAATGATTTGGATAAATACACAAATGATGTACCAATACAAAGGACTCATATCATATTGTGCAAGACTGTTCAAAGCAATTACAATTCCAAATGCAATAATTGGTACAATGAAAGTTAAATATTGTTGTGTTTTCTTTTTGAAATCAAAAGCACTGATGGCACCTGCCCAACGTCCAATCATCATACTTCCCCAATACATCGAAACATAGGGTGCAATTTCTGAAGAGGAGACACTACCAAAATCTGCTTGTCTTAATAATTCTCCTAAGTTGGATCCAATGGCAACCTCTACGCCTACATATACAAAGATGGCCAACATGCCTAATACCAATTGAGGGTACTTCATCGCGCCCCATCCTTTTTCATTTTTTTGTGCTGTAAAATTAGCGGCTAATAAGCCAACCACCACAGTTGCTAAAGCACCAAAAAGCCACTTTAATCTAAAAGTTTCTAAATCATGACGGCCAATATCTGTTAAACTTGCTGGGTCAATTTTATAACTATTAAAAATGGGTACGAACATCGCAATCAAAACACCTGTCATGATAACCAATAAAGACAATGCTTTTCCAGCTGGTTCCATCGTTTCATTTGAAATACCTGATGGTACTTTTTTAGAAAAATGGAACAGTGCAGCTGCGGCAATAAACAAAGCGCCTACTGCCGTGTATAAAATGATGACTTTGTCTAAACTTAATTGTTTTATTTGTTCGTCTGTAATGGCAGCGGCAGATCCAAATAAGGCAAGTGCAACTACAATTGGGCCAATAGAAGTTCCAAATGAATTGATACCTCCACCTAAGTTAACACGACTACTTCCTGTAGAGGGATCACCTAATGCAATGGCGAAAGGTTGAGCAGCAGTTTGTTGCAAAGAGAATCCTAGCGCTACTATAAATAAACCAACCAACATACCTGTAAAAGTATTGGCATTGACAGCAACAATCATTGCTGCTGCTCCAATGGCTGAAAATAATAACCCATAAACAATACTTTTTTTATAGCCCCATTTTCCAACCAAGTCCTTACCTCCCAGCGCGCCATAAGCGAAAAGGCCAAGTGCACCTATATAATAAGCTAGATAAAACGCAAAATCAATCAATTGACTTTGAAATTGATCTAATGCAAAATAGTTTTTACAAAATGGAATAAAGACACTGTTTCCAGCTGCAATAAATCCCCAGAAAAAGAAAACCACAATTAGGGTAGTAAGGGCCCCAGTATTAGTTGGTTGTTTTGTTTGGCTCATAGCATTCGTTTGTTTAATCAATCCCCAAAATACTCATTTTTATTTAATCCTTCCCCATAAAATGGACAATTGTAGCTAGTATTTAGTAAATTGAAAACAATTATAAATAGTAAATATGAGCACAGCATATACTGGTGAAAAAGTAAGGATGAGTTTCTGGCAAATTTGGAACATGTGTTTTGGATTTTTTGGTATCCAATTTGGATGGAGTTTGCAAATGGGCAATATGAGTGCGATTTATGAATTTTTGGGTGCATCTCCAGATGCAATTCCAGGATTATGGTTAGCAGCTCCAATGACTGGTCTAATTATACAGCCCATTGTAGGCTATTTAAGTGATAGAACTTGGCATCCTAAATTAGGAAGACGTCGTCCGTTTTTTTTAATTGGTGCTATTTTAAGTTCGGCATTATTATTTGCGATGCCCAATTCTCCAACGGTATGGATGGCAGCAGGAGTATTGTGGATTTTAGATTCAAGCATCAATATTACGATGGAACCATTCAGGGCTTTTGTAGCGGATAATTTAAATGAAAAACAACGTTCATTTGGTTTTGCCATGCAGAGTATGTTTATTGGATTGGCATCATTTATAGCAGGTTACTTACCTCAGTTATTAGCGAATTGGTTTGATGTATCTAGAGATAAAATCAATGGGTCTATACCACAAAATATTTTAATGTCTTTTTATATTGGTGGTGCAGTCTTCTTTGTGTCTGTTTTATATACGATCATTACGAGTAAAGAGTATCCTCCTTCTAATCCCTCAAAAACAAATGACACCACAACGCCTCAATTAGGTTTATTTCAAGAAATTGTAGATTCTATTAAGCATATGCCTATTCAGATGAAAAGGTTAGCATTGGTTAATTTCATCACCTGGCCCGGTTTGTTTTTGATGTGGTTTTATTATAGTACAGGTGTTGCAACTCAGATATTTCATGGTGATCCAACTACCAATAGCGAAGTCTTTACTTTGGGATTAGAACATGCCAACACCACCTCTGCCATCTTGAATTTAGTGACTTTTGGATTTTCGTTTACACTACCTTTTTGGGTGAGTCGTATTGGTAAAAAGTATACCCATACACTTTGTTTACTGGTTGGAGGCATGGGCCTAGTTTCGGTATATTTTGTAGACCAGCCTAATCTTTTGTACCTAAGTATGGGCTTGGTTGGTATTGCATGGGCGTCTATTTTATCTATGCCTTATTCCATGTTATCTGGTTATATACCGGAACATAAAATGGGGATGTATATGGGCATCTTTAATTTCTTTATCGTATTGCCCGAAATCATTGCTTCTTTATTTTTCGGCAAAATCATGTCATCCTATTTAAACAATGATCGACTAATGGCTGTGCTAATTGGCGGTTGCTTATTAATTACGGCAGGCTTGGTCTGTGCATTGATCATCAAAGAAGAGCAAACGCATGATGCGTAGTTTTTTGCAGACATTTATTTAAAAGTATTTAACGTTCAACCAGTAGAAATTATGAAAAGAGCATTCTATGTTCCTGTTTTAGCCATTATTGGTTTTTTATTATCGACAATGCAAGCAACTGCTACCGAAGCCTATCCAAGTAATTGGTTTGCTGGTATGAAGTACAATCAAGTACAAGTTTTATTAAGATCGGCAGATGCAGATTTTAGTAAGGCAACTATTGCAGTTAATTATCCCGGAGTAAAAGTTCAAAAAATACATCATTTTGAAAATGGACATTATATCGCAGTAGATCTAGAAATTGGTGCGATGGCGAAACCTGGTAATGTTCAATTAAAAATTACAGCTACTGGTAAGATAACTAATTTTAATTGGCCTTTACTTCCAAGAAGAAAAAACAGAGGTGTTGATTTTGCACAAGGATTAAGTGCTGCCGATTTGATTTATTTTTTAATGCCTGATCGTTTTAGTAATGGGGATTCAACGAATGATAAAATCCCTGGATTAAAAGACCAATCTTTAAATAGGTCAGAGATTTTTTTAAGACATGGAGGAGACTTGCAAGGCGTGGCCAATCATTTGGATTATATGCAAAAGCTTGGTGTAACTTCTTTATGGATGACACCTGTGGTAGAAAATAATATGCCTGATAGAACTGAACACGGATATGCTGCAACCAATAACTATAAAACAGAAACCAGGCTTGGCGGCGATAAAGCCTACTTAGCATTAAGCGATAGTTTGCATAAAAGAGGGATGAAATTAATTCAAGATATTGTCTACAATCATTTTGGTAGGTTTCATTTTTTAGTTCAAGATGCACCGGACAAAAATTGGTTGCACCAATGGCCTACATATACTCAAACACATTATAGAGAACAAGCAGTTTTTGATCCTTACCACTCGGCAGCAGATGCTAAACGCATGATTGATGGCTGGTTTACGACCGAGATGCCAGATATCAATCATGAGCACCCAATGGTCGAAAAATATTTAACACAAAACGCTATTTGGTCTGTAGAAACATTTGGTGTGGACGCATTTAGAGTAGACACTTACAAATATTGTAATGTGGATGTCATGAATCGTTTAAATAAGGCTTTATTAGACGAGTATCCTAAAATATTTACATTCGGAGAATGTTGGGTGGATGGGGTCGCTTCCCAAGCTTACTATGTAGAAAATAATTACAATCTACCTTTTAAAAGTAATTTAAAATCGACATCTGATTTTAGTTTGCTATTTGGTGGTATCCTTCCAGCTTTAAATGAGCCCAATGGTTGGTCTACTGGGGTCATTAAATTATACAATACTTTGTCGGCTGATTTTTTATACAAACAAGCCAATAATAATGTCACATTTTTAGACAATCATGATATGACAAGAATCCATTCTTCTTTGGGAGAAAGTATTGCTAAAACTAAAATGGCTTATGCATGGCTGTATACTTGTCGTGGTATACCACAATTGTATTATGGGTCTGAAGTTTTAATGAAAGGGATTTCCAATCCTGATGGTTGGGTAAGGCTTGACTTTCCGGGTGGATGGCAAGGTGATAAAAAGAATGCATTCACAGAAACAGGATTAACGAATGAAGAATCCGACTTTTTACATTATGTTCAAGCCCTTGGATCGTATCGTACAAAATCATCCGCACTAAAAACAGGTAACATGATGCAGTATATTCCTGAAGATGGATTGTATGTTTATTTTAGGTATGACAATAAACAATCTGTGATGATTGTAATGAATACTGATACGAAGGCTAGAAATGTGAACATGTCCAATTATGCAGAAAGAACAAGTGCCTATAAAGGCGGTAAGGAAATTATTTCAGGAAGTCAAATAGGTGCTACATTTTCAATACCTGCAATGGGTATGCAAGTGATTGAATTAACTAAATAACCATGTCAAAATACGAAGCAATACATTTTGTAGATACTGCCCAAGCGGTTTGGAATTATTCGCTCTTTACAGACGATGATGTCCATGCTTTTCAACATGGAACTCATTCTACTTTATATCAATTATTTGGCAATAAACAGATTGAAGTGTTGGGTGTGCATGGAACCTATTTTAGTGTATGGGCTCCAAATGCGACTGCCGTATTTGTTACAGGCAATTTTAATGATTGGAACAATGAGGCACATCCATTAAAAGTTCGATTAGAAGCTTCGGGAATCTGGGAAGGTTTTATTCCAAATGTCGGACAAGGTGAAGTCTATAAATACCATATTCATGGTTATAAGGGCTTGAAACTAGATAAGGGGGATCCTTATGCGCATTATTGGGAATTAAGGCCAGAAACCGCCTCAATTACTTGGCAAACAGCCTATCAGTGGAAGGATCAACAATGGATGGAAGATAGAAAGATCAAAAATCGAATAGACCAACCCTATTCGGTGTACGAAGTGCATTTAGCTAGTTGGATGCGACCAGATATGAACAATTCCGACAGTTACAATAGCTACATACAACTAATCGACTTATTGGTTCCCTACGTGAAAGAAATGGGTTTCACGCATGTCGAATTCATGCCTGTGATGGAACATCCATTTGATGGAAGTTGGGGGTATCAGGGGGCAGGTTTTTTTGCGCCCACTTCTAGATTTGGGAATCCCCAAGCATTTGCAGCATTAGTGGATGCTTTTCATCAAGCAAGCATTGGTGTGATCTTGGACTGGGTGCCATCGCATTTTCCATATGATAGTCATGGTTTATTTATGTTTGATGGCGCTAATACCTATGAATATGCAGACATGCGAAAAGGATATCATCCCGACTGGAATTCTTATATTTTTAATTATAAAAGAGGTGAAGTAAAATCCTTCTTAATTAGCAGTGCTAAATTTTGGTGTGATCAATTTCATATTGATGGCCTGAGAGTAGATGCTGTAAGTTCTATGTTGAGATTGGATTACAGCAGAACAGAAGGTCAATGGGAACCGAACGAATTTGGCGGGAATGGGAATATAGAAGCGATTGAGTTTATTAAAGATTTAAACATCACTTTATATAGGGACTTCCCAGCTATTCAAACCATTGCAGAAGAAGCATCAGATTGGCCGGGCATAAGTCAGCCGGTATTTATGGATGGATTGGGTTTTGGAATGAAATGGATGATGGGATGGATGCATGACAGTTTGGATTATTTTAAACTAGATCCTATCATGCGTTCTGGAGCGCAGGATAAATTTAGTTTTTCCATGATGTATTATTATGATGAACATTTTATGTTGCCTTTAAGTCACGACGAAGTCGTGCATGGTAAAAGTCCAATGCTGTATAAAATGCCAGGCGACGCGTGGCAAAAATTTGCCAACCTTAGATTATTGTATGCGTATATGTTTTTACACCCAGGTGCGAAATTGATGTTCATGGGGAATGAATTTGCAGCGACGAAGGAATGGGACTTTCAGTCAGAATTACAGTGGGACTTATTGCAATACCCAAATCATGGTGGCATGAAATATTGTGTGCAGCAATTAAATGCATTGTATAAAACACACCCAGCATTGTATGAGCTACAATATGAAGCAAGCGGATTTGAATGGGTAGAATTGAATCAACGTCAAGAGGGTATTATTGCTTTTAAACGAAAAGCGAAGGACCCTGACCAAGCTATTTTGGTCGTCTTTAATATGACACCAGTTCCAAGGCATCAATTTCCGATTCGTGTGCAAGGGAAAACCATTTGGAAGGAAATCTTTAATAGTGATGATCATGCCTTTTGGGGATCGGGCAATGTAAATAATCAAAATGTTCGATGCACATTATTGGATGGCACAAATCAATTAATGGAATTACATCTAGAATTACCTCCATTAGCAGCAGTCGTAATGAAATAAGGCGCATTTGTTTGCAAGTTTTACACATTGTGGAAAACCAAGCTTATGTTAACAATTTGTTTAAATTAGGGTTGGAACTTTACATCATAATCAAACCCTATGTTATGAAAACATGTAACAAAGCTTTAATGTATGATGCAGTATCTGAAATGATTCAATTACATGCATTTGATCATTTATTGGATGCTGAGTTGGCTAATTTCAAGAATGTATTAAATCAATGGGTCGCAGAAGAAAATGATTTTACTTTAAATGACAAACTATTTGTTTATCTAAATAAAGTAAACTTTTTCGTAGAAAATATTTCTCCTGCCGCCATTCAGTTATGGTTTTATGCGTTGTCTTATAACAATTTTTCCTTATTAAATGTAGGAAGTGAATTACAAGATAACAATATTGAGTTGACGTATTAAATTAGATGGGTTATAAGTAAAAAAAAGCCACTCAAATTTGAGTGGCTTTTTTTAAGTATTGTAAAGGGTTAGAATAATCCACCTTTTTTCAAAGTCGTTTTTCCTTCGCCAATTTTGAAACCATTGTTATAAACTTCTACTAAGTAGTCGCCTTCAATCAATTTAGCACTTTGCTTTATGTCGTAGCTAATTGGTAATACAGCATTTTGAACATATTGCACTGCTATTTTATTTGAATAAGCCTTAGTGCCATCTTCTCTTGTATTGATTTTACCGCCTTCGCTAAAACTTACACCGTTAGGGGCAGTGATACATACATATAAATCTTGAGAACCAGAAGGGGTGATTCTATTTTTGTCAATTTGAAAAGACAAACGAATGGTATTAGCTTTTTTTGCAGAGGTAGTTACTTTTTCAGAACCATCCGCTTTCACTAAAATAGCTTGGATACTGAAAGTAGATGCATGTAAAGTAGATCCGATGTCTTGTAATCTTTCTTTTTCCTTTGTAGTTGAAGTTAAATTAGTATTAAGGTTGGTATTTTCAGTAGATAAAACTTCATTCTTTACTGTCAATACTTTGTTTTCTTCTTGCGCTTTTGCTAAATCAGTGAATAATCCAGTCACTTTTACGTTTAGTTCAGCGATCATTGCTTTCGCTTCTACTAATTCCTTATCTGTTGCATTCTTTTTTTGTAACAGGGTGCTGATATTAGATTTTAATTGTTGGATATCTTTTGACTTAGATAATAAATCTCCTTGTAATGTGGTGTTTTGCTGTGTCAATGAATCTGCTTTTGCAGAAACTGCAATAAAATCTGATTGAATAGCATTCTTAGCGCTATCTAAGTTATTTACTTGCATCGTGTAGTTGGTGATAATTTCAGTCTTAGAAGAACTAAAGTAGATCCATGAACCTATTAGGGCAACCGCCAAAGCAGCAATTATAATTTTGCCTCCGTTACCTGAATTTTCATTGCTCATAATAAAATATGTTTATTTATTTTGCAAAGATATAAAAAAAACGCCATTCCTGTATATCTTTGGGGATGCCTATTTCCAAAATATTATCCAATTGGAAAAATAACGTCTTCGACGCCGTCTATTGGCTGGAAGGGGAAGAGTCGTTTTATATAGATCAGTTAGTGCAGTATGCAGAACACAAGTTATTACCTGAGGCAGATCAAGCCTTTAATTTGACGGTCTTTTATGGCAAAGATGCCGATTGGGCCGAGGTGGTCAATGCATGTAAACGTTATCCCGTTTTTGCAGAAAAGCAAGTTGTCATTTTAAAAGAGGCGCAACATATGAATTCAATTGAGAAATTGGTTTCCTACATTGAAAACCCCTTATCATCTACGATCTTAATTGTAGCCCATAAAGACAAAAATGTAGATGGGCGTTCTGCCTTGGCAAAATTACTTAAAACAAAAGCGGTAGTTCTTAGCACCAAGAAGATGTATGACAATAAATTACCTGAATGGGTCAATCAATGGGTGGCAGACAATGGGTATCAAATTAGCCCTAAAGCGGTTCAAATAATTGTGGATCATATTGGGAATGATTTAAGCAGGATTAAAAATGAGCTAGAAAAGTTAATAGTGAATTTAGGGGATCGAAAAAAAATCACCGAAGACGATATCGAAAAATATATTGGAATTAGCAAAGAATTTAATGCCTTTGAATTTCAGGACGCGATTGCACATAAAAAATTCTCTAAGGCGATCCAGATGATTCAATATTTTGAATCCAATCAAAAAGCAGCGCCCATTCAATTGATCTTGCCAACACTTTATGGTTTTTTTAGTAAACTATATTCGGTTTACGGCCTAGGAACCAACGACGAAAAAAGAATCATGGCCGAAGTAGGTTTGAATTTCTTTTCTATCAAAACTACGATGGCGGCTACTAGGCATTATAACCCTGCAAAAGTGGAACAGATACTATTGTTGATTCATGAATACAATCTTCGGGTAATAGGCATCAATGATGCAAGCAATACGGATGCAGATTTATTAAAGGAATTGGTAGTGAAAATAATGTCTTAATCTAATCTTAATCTAATTAGACTTCGTAATTAGCTAAGATTGCTGAAGCTGTTATTTTGTCTTGATGCAGTTGATTTTTTAAAGCATCTAATCCATCGAATTTAACTTCTCCTCTAATAAATTCATAGACCAATACAGTGATATATTGTTCGTAAATGTCTTGGTCAAAATTAAATATATTGACTTCAATCACTTTCTTTTGTCCATCTACAGTGGGGCGTATTCCAATATTCATCATGCCATCCACAATTGCATGATTGGTGCAATCACCCTTTACTTTCACAGCATAGACACCATTTGCTGGGATCAATTTCTCTTCGTCATTGATATGTAAATTAGCAGTAGGGTAACCAATGGTTCTGCCCAATTGATTTCCTCTAACAACAAATCCTTCAAAGAAATAGGCATATCCTAGTAAATCATTTGCCTTCTTGATTTGTTGTTCTGAGATATAATTTCTGATTAACGTGGAGCTAATTATTTCATTATGCACCAGTTGCTCGTTGATTTCTTCTACTTTAAAATTCAAGCTTGTACCCATGGCTTTTAACAATTCAATATTACCATTTCTACCTTTTCCAAAATGATGGTCATAGCCCACAATAACAGTATTAGGCTTAAAATATTGGTATAAAAAATCTTCCACATACTGCTCTGCAGATAAATTAGAGAATTTGTAATCAAAATTGATGATCACTAGATGATCTATTCCCGCTGCCTCTAGTAGATGAATCCTTTCTTTAATATTGCTTAATTGCTTGATTTCTCCAGGTACAGAAGAGATGACCTTTCTAGGATGTGGATGAAAAGTAATGATGATGGTTTCCCCCTGCACTTTTTGTGCCAACTGCTTCATCCTTTGAATGATTTGTTGGTGTCCTTTATGCACACCATCAAAAGCGCCCATTGTCACAATGGCGTCTTTAAATTGGGGTAGGGAAGTTAAATCTTGGTGAACCTTCATCTTTATCTTGTAAATAGGGTACAAATGTAAAACAATTGTACCTTTGTTGTAAAATCAATTTATAGCCATGTCATTGTATGCTCAGCGCGGCGTATCCGCTCAAAAAGAAGAAGTTCATGCCGCCATTCAGGATTTAGATCAAGGCTTATATGCAAACGCTTTTTGTAAATTATATTCGGATTTTTTAGGAGGCAGTCAAGACCACATTAATATCATGCATGCAGATGGGGCAGGTACTAAAAGTATTTTAGCTTATTTATATTGGAAAGAAACTGGCGATGCATCTGTTTGGAAAGGCATTGCGCAAGATGCAATTGCAATGAATTTAGATGACTTATTGTGCGTAGGCATCTATGATCAAATTTTATTTTCATCCACCATTGATCGTAATAAATTATTAATTACCGGTGAAGTGATAAGTCAGGTGATCAATGGTACTCAAGATTTTTTTAATACACTTAAAACATTTGGAGTTGAAATTGCATTCTTGGGCGGTGAAACTGCAGATGTAGGAGATGTGGTAAGAACCATTGCGGTGAATGGTACCATGACTGCTAGATGGCCTAAATCAAAATTAATCACCAACGACTTAATTGCACCAGGACAAGTGATTGTTGGTTTCTCAAGTTCTGGCAAAGCGAATTACGAGACAGAATACAATAGCGGATTAGGAAGCAATGGCTTAACAAGTGCAAGGCACGATGTCTTATCGCATTATTATGCCACTGCTTTCCCTGAATCTTTTGAACCAACTTTAAAGGATGAAGTGGTTTACTTAGGAAAAAATAGGATGACGGATATGCTCGCTATTGAAGGGTTTGGCGAGGTCAGTGTTGGTAAATTACTATTGAGCCCTACACGTACTTATGCACCACTTGTGAAAGCTATTTTGACTGAACATTTTGATGCAGTCAAAGGCATGATCCATTGCAGCGGCGGTGGTCAAACAAAGTGCATGAAATATTTACCAGGCAATATGCGTATCATAAAAAATAATTTATTTGACGCGCCACCCATCTTCAAATTGATACAAGCCAATTCTGGAGCGAATACCAAAGAGATGTACCAAGTATTTAATATGGGCCATCGTTTAGAAATTTTCACAGATACTGCATCTGCTGACACCTTAATTACAATCGCAAAAGGATTAGGGATAGAAGCGCAAGTGGTGGGCTTTGTGGAAGCCTCAGATAAAAAGGAGTTGGTTTTAGAAGGAAGTTTTGGAAAGGAAGTATTTAGCTATTAATTTTAATCTATTAACACAAACCATATGAGTGAAATTGTTGTACAAATTGAGCATGCAAATATTTACCAAAGTGGTAGCCTTATTTTGCAAGATGTCAACTTGAACGT
>CAMAQL010000004.1 GCA_945860605.1 Chitinophaga pinensis | reverse complement strand
GTTTATCCACAAATTGCCTTTTGGGACCATAATTTTAAAAGAATAAAAATAAATAATCAGCGTAATAAAAATTGATTTTATTTTCTGATATAAAAAATTGAAATCGCTGAAACACTTATAAACAATGAGTTTCATTGAATCAAAAATTTTAATTGTACTGCTTCAAAGAAATCTTGAGAATCGATTTTATGAAAAAATAATGCCTCTATTTGGCAAGTATTTTTGTTAAAAAAAATTTTTATAAAAAAGGCGCATTATCTTTGATTTAGCCCAAAATCACGCCTATGAAGCTTTCTACACCCGTTTCGGTACAATGGTTATCTGAATTTACAAATGCAGAAATCATTGGTAATGATCAAAATTTTATCACAGGAATCAATGAAATTCATCAAGTTGAAAATGGTGATATTGTCTTTGTAGATCATCCAAAATATTATGCTACTTGTATCAATAGTGCTGCCACTTGTATTATCATTAATAGTAAAGATGTGGAGCTACCTGAAGGAAAAACTTTATTGTATTGTGATGCCCCTTTTGACGCCTATGCAAAACTCGTTCATCACTTTAAACCATTTAAAATAAGCACAGAATCAATTAGTTCTGACTTAAAAATAGGTGCAAACAGTGTGGTGATGCCAAATGTTTTTATTGGTCATAATGTGCAAATTGGAGACCATTGTATCATTCATCCTGGTGTCATAATTTTAGCAGATACCATGATTGGAGACCATGTAATCATACAATCTAATTCTGTAATTGGATCAGATGCATTCTATTATAATACTAAAAAAAATAGACCCGCTTGGTATGTAAAAATGCCAAGTTGTGGTCGGGTCATGATTGAAGATAGGGCCGAAATTGGAGCAGGTTGTACCATTGACCGTGGCGTGAGTGGTGATACCATTATTGGTATGGGATCTAAACTAGACAATATGGTGCATATTGGTCATGATACCCAATTAGAAGCAAATTGTTTAATCGCTGCCCAGGTTGGTATTGCTGGAGGTGTAAAAATTAAATCGGGTGTGACCATTTGGGGGCAGGTTGGTGTAAATAAGACTATAACGATTGGCGAAAATGCCGTGGTGCTTGGTCAGTCGGGTGTGGTTAATTCAATAGAAGGTAATAAAACATACCTAGGCTTTCCTGCAGAAGATGCGGCTGTGAAGCGAAGGGAATATGTATGGATTAGAAGAATCCCTGCACTTTGGAAAAAAATGATGGAAGATTAAGGTAGCTGGTGGATTACTTTTAACTCCTTAGCGACTCTTATAATAGTAGCATCTATATTCCGATATTGAAAACTTGGAAACGCATTCAAAAAATTTTGATTGTTAAACCTTACAATAGCTTGAGCTGTTGCAGCAGTTTCCTTGGTTAATAAAGGCGCTTTACCAGTGATCATGCCCTTAATGGCTTCTAATCTCCAAACAATTCCTGCTAAAAATGGGGTTACTTTTTTATAAGGCAGTCTTTTATCAAATGCTTTAGCAATAACATTAAAGATGTTTCTATAATGTAGGTTTTCTGCGCTCAATATATAGCGTTGTCCCACCACATTACTTTCCATTAAAATTTGCATGGCATCCACCACGTCTAATACATCTACAAAACCACTCATACCGCCCGTATACCAAGGGAACTCGTTGAAAGCAGATTTAAAAATACCTGATGACCCATTATTCCAATCTCCTGCTCCTAATATAATAACCGGATTCACAATTGCCATAGGCAGTCCTTCTTCCATTGCTCTCCAAACTTCTAATTCTGCTAAATATTTTGATTGTCCATACACACTATTACTTGTGGCTGGTGTCCAGTGCATCGATTCGTCTATTGCTTCAGTTTCTCTTATTCTACCTAATGCAGCAACCGAACTTACAAAAATTAATTTTTTTATTTTTTGCTCCAAACATGCATTCACCACATTGGCTGTTCCCTCTACATTGGATTGTAACATTTTTGCAGCTGCACCTGGTGCAAAAGAAACAATCGCAGCGCAATGATACACATAGTCCACCCCTGCTAATGCATCGTTTATACCAGTGGGATCTAAGATATCTCCCTGGATCCACTCGCAGTGTTCGGATCCCGCAAAGACAGGCACAGATTGACGATACAGGGCGCGCACTTTTTTTCCTTTACTTAATAAAGATTGAATTAAATGTGACCCTACTAAACCGCTTGCGCCGGTTACAAAAATCATTTTAATATATTTAACCTGTTTACTCCATTATGATAAACCACTATTCTTTCATCAACCTACCGATATCCACTTTTAATTGTTCTACTTCCAAGGTCTTTAATCCATCATATATTTTCCCGCGTACTTTACCGTTTCTATCAACTAAAGCAAAAAATTGGGTATGGATAAATTGATCTTCTATTTTAACCACATTGTTTTTTGGGTCATCTAATAAATAAGAACCACGAGCCATTTGGTAGAGACTATCTTTTCTACCTGTTACAAAAATCCATTGAGCAGTATTTACTTCTAAAGAGTCTGCATAATGTTTTAATACTGGTACAGAATCTGTTTCTGGATTACAAGTATGAGAGAGGATTTGAAAATCAGGATTGTCTTTATACACTAAGTAAATCTCTTTCATATTTTTATTCAGCTTTGGACAGATCCCCTTGCAAGTGGTGAAAAAGTATTCTACGACAGTAATTTTGTTTTGTAACACTTTTTCTGTCACTTGTTTCCCATCCTGATTGGTAAAAGAAAAGGGTTGCACATAGCTTAAAACAGGCATTTTCACTTTCCAATTGTCGGTTCCCCTAAATAAAAAATAATAAAATCCAGTAAGAAGGACTGCGAAAAATGCGAGGTAAATAAGCGATTTCTTGGACATCTTGATTTGCTTTAAATGCGTCACAAAGTTACTATTATTTTCAGGGTATTGACTTAGCTTTGCATTATGTTTAAAAATTGGAATTGGGACGCAATTGGAGTAGGAGCCTCTTTGGCTTGTGCTATTCATTGTGCTTTGCTGCCCTTATTTTTTAGCAGCCTTCCGTTATTAGGTATCAATGTATTACACAATCCAAATTTTGAGTTTGGGATGATCCTGCTTTCTTTCGGGATTGGCGCCTATTCATTATACCATGGTTATAAAAAACACCACCACAGCTTTAAGCCAATCATCTTATTTAGTATAGGAATAGGGTTGATGTTTAGTAGAATGGTTTTTAGAGAAGCCGAATTGTACTTATTATTTCCTGCTGCATTTTTTATCATCATCGCGCATATCAATAACCACAATAGTTGTAGGATGCATAACCATGCGCATGAAGATGATTGCGATCATTGATTAAATCATTAGTGGGATCATTGAGAGTAGTCATTAGACTAATCATTAGAAGCTGTAACTCATACTTCCGTCCTTCTCATCCTTCAACTGAATGCCCATGTCAGCCAACTGATTCCTAATTTTATCGCTGGTAGCAAAATCTTTATTGTCCTTTGCTTGTTTTCTGATTTCAATCAATAATTCTACCACGCCATTCAATTGTTGGCGATTGGCGCCCTGATCTACTTTCAATCCTAAAATGGATTCTACGAATAATTTTAATTGTGTTTGAACAGTTGCCCAAACATTTCCAGCTACTGCATCTGGTGCAATATGCTTATCCTTTAAAGAATTGATGCTTGGAAGAATTTCAAATAAATTCGCCACCACTTTTGCAGTATTGATATCATCATCCATGAATAGTTCTAATTCGTTGATCCAAGTCGTTAGTTGTGTAGCGAGTGCTTCGTCTTTTGAAACAGTTTCCTTTCTAAAGCTTTGCGATTGGAGCCACTCGTATCCTTCCATGAATCTGCGCAATGCTTTTTCTGAGGCCTGTAATGCTTCATTGCTAAAATCCAATGTACCGCGATATTGACTTTGTAAAATAAAGAATCGAACAGTCATTGGAGAATAGGCTTGTGTGAGTTCAGCATGATTGCCTTCGAACAATTCGCTTAGCTTAATCACATTGTTATAACTCTTGCCCATCTTACGACCATTGATGGTAATCATATTATTATGCATCCAATAACGCGCAGGCATTTGATGATTGCAAACGGTGCTTTGTGCAATCTCACACTCGTGGTGTGGAAATTGTAAATCCATGCCGCCGCCATGAATGTCAAATTGTTTACCTAAATATTTAGTAGCCATAGCAGAACATTCGATATGCCAGCCCGGAAAGCCTTCTCCCCATGGACTTTGCCAGCGCATGATATGTTCAACAGGTGCTTTTTTCCATAAAGCAAAATCTACTTTATTTTTTTTCTCTTCCTGATTTTCTAAATCTCTTGTGGTTTCTAATTGCTCTTCTATATTACGACCACTTAAAATACCATAAGGTTGGTTCTTTTTTGAATAATCCTCATTGTATTTTACCACGTCAAAATAAACTGAACCATTGGACTCGTAGGCATACCCATCGGCCAAGATTTTTTTTATCATTTCTATCTGCTCTACTATATGTCCGGTTGCTGTGGGTTCTATGCTTGGAGGTAGATTGTTAAATTGAGTCATGGCCCAGTGGTATAGATTGGTATACTTCTGCACCAACTCCATGGGCTCTAGTTTTTCTAAAATCGCTTTGGTTGTAATCTTATCTTCTGCTACTTTCCCTTCTTCTTCAAAATGCCCAGCATCAGTAATATTTCTTACGTAACGTACTTTATATCCCTTATGTAAAAGGTAGCGATAGACCACATCAAAAGTAATAAATGGCCTTGCATGCCCTAAATGACTTTCACCGCTTACCGTTGGACCACAAACGTACATGCCCACATAAGGTGCATTAATAGGTTCGAAAACTTCTTTTTGACGGGTAAGCGAGTTGTATATTTTTAGTGGCATAGTAGAACTCAAAGATAATTTTATTTTACCTAAAAGAATGGCTAATTCTTAACCAATTGAAGGTCCGCCATAATCATGTGATGGTCACTGAGGTTCTCATCCAAAGACTCCCATCCCTTTACTTGCCATCTTTTATCCGCCATGATATAATCTATTCTTAAAGTGGGGGACAGGTTCATGTAAGTGGCTCCAATTCCAAAACCCTTTGTTAAAAAAACGTCCTGCATCTCCCCCTTAATTTGTTTATAGGTATAGGAGCTTGGAACATCATTGAAATCTCCAGTAATTAGAGTGGGATAAGGACTTTTAGCAAGTTGTGCTTGAATAATGGACGCCTGCACTGCACGAATCATAAATGCATTTTTCATCTTACGCATGACACCATACTTTGCTTTTAATGCCGCTTTATTGGCATCTGCTGCATCATCAATTGCCTCGAAATCATTTTGCTTGAACTTAAATGAAGCTAAATGCGTGGTGAAAACCCGAATGGTATCATCCCCTTTTAATAAGTCCACATAGATCAAGCTTTCTTGATTGGTAAATGGCACCCTTTCGGCGTAGAGGATTTTATATTTTGAATAAATGATATTACCTGCAAAATAATTGGCCTCATTGATTTGATGGTCTTTGGAAAAAAACGAATAGGGATACTTTTGATCAAAATAAGTGGCGTGGTTGGCAATATCATTTTTAAGTTCTTTGGTATTATACTCCTGCAAGCAAATAATATCTGGATCCCATTTTTGAATGGAGGCAGCAATATCTTCTGTTCTTAATTTATGTCCGATTGGTTGTGGGGTGTTACCATTAAACTCTTTGACATTAAAACTAGTAATGCGTAAACTATTATCTTTCTTTTTTTGTGAGAAGGGGGCACCTGGATGCCATGCAAATAAAACCAATATAGTAGGATAAGCAATACCTAGTGTTGCCACAGAAATCAATGATAGTAAAGGTTTTGCAATCAACCAGATAAATAAAAATAACAGATGCAAGACCACAATATAGGGTGCAAGTAAACTTAAAAATCCATTCACCCAGATAAATCCTAAAGGCATAAAAAATTGTGGATACAATAGCAATACCATAAGCATAAGGTGGACTGATAATAACAGTCCTTTTCCAAAAATTCTTATGCTTGATTTTTTTGCCATAATGTAAATCGTTTTTATTCTGCCCCTTTTGGCGCCATCATGCCATTGCATTTTTTTACAATGACATGCATCCAGTTACCTAGGTCAATTTTCTTTTTTAGTAAATACATATACAATACGCCTACTAATCCGCCTATGTTAAATGTTAAAAAGAATACGGGTGTACCAGTTGCATGTGTTGCCAATTGAAGTATAAAATACACTGTAAATATAAGCCAAACAGGAATGCCTCTTGTTCCATTGAATTGAAGTTGATAGGTTGGATTCAGGCTTAATGCAGCGGTAGCCAATGCCATGATACTTAATTCTGCACCCATGAATGAAACACCGGCACCCAGGCCAATAAAAGCAATTGCTCCAAGTATACCACTGTATAGATAGATTGGAAATAAATGCTTATTGGCTTTTTGATTTTGTAAAATAGTACCAAAAACAGTTAGCCAAATCATGTTGCCACAAAGTGTCCAAAATTGATCGTGTGACCAATTGTATATAAAAAAGGTCCAAGGTTTTTCTAAGGCTTCCTGATAATACGGCGATAACATAAAATGATGTACCACTTCGTCATAAAACTGTGACATAGGGAAGCCTTCTAAAAAGTAGACCATCCTCGTCATGGCATAGGTCACCCCAATCATTAAATTCGCCGATACAAGTGCTACTAAAGCATTGTTGTCTGCGCCAAATAATGGTTTTGAATGTTCTGTTGATTGCATGCGCTTTAAATTATTTGAATGTTAGTTCCACCTATTATTGCGTTCCTTCTTAGACCAAAGATAGACCAATATAAATCCTACGATAGCGCCACCCACATGCGCCCATCTTGCCACATTATCTCCTGCGGTATTGCGCACTGCAAAAAATAATTCGTAAGAAAAATACAAGATACCCAACCACTTTGCTTTAATAGGAAAGAAGAAATAAATATAGATTAAGGTGTTGGGAAATAAATAAACGAAGGCCATGATAATACCAAAGACAGCACCACTTGCGCCTAATGTAGCGGTATTAAGGGTTTTATTGTAATAGGTTGTCAAAAGCTCCATGATCTCGGCTCGAATACCAGGTGTAGCCAAGCTTACATTGTTCTCGCTTAATATTCTTGTGAGCTGAATATTGTGGTCTTTTGCATATGCTAAAACAGCATTATTAAAATCTGGAGATCCTGATACACTCATTTGACTCAGGCGCATCAAGTCCGAAGCCATGGGTACAAACTCATATGAAAGAATGAGTAAGTGTAGGACCGAAGCGCCCACACCACATAAAATATAGAACAATAAAAATCGCTTAGGCCCCCATAAATTTTCTAAAACAGAGCCGAACATCCAAAGTGCAAACATATTACCTAATATATGTCCAAAGTCACCATGCAAGAACATATGCGTAATCATTTGCCATGGTTGAAACAATTTACTTTGCCATGCGTGTAGTGCAAAATAATCTTCGACCGAAAAGGAACTAGTGGGTCCCGCAAATGTATTTTGCGCCAAAAACATTAAAGCATTAATGATGATTAAGTTTTTAATGATTGTTGGTAAAATATTGAAACTTGTAGGTCTAAATTCTCTCATAAATTATGCGTTTAATAAATCTGTTCTTTTTAATTGCACCACGTTCTCTATATGCAAAGTGTGTGGAAACATGTCTACAGGCTGTATTTTAGTCACCGTATACTTAGCGTGTAGCAGTGCCAGGTCTCTTGCCTGTGTCGCTGGATTGCAACTTACATATACAATCGTTGGGGCTTCCATCTCTAATAATTTTTGCACTAATTTTTCGTGCATGCCTGCTCTTGGTGGATCCGTAATAATCACATCCGGCTTTCCATGGGTTTCAAAAAAAGCATCATCACAAACTTTAATTACATCGCCTGCAAAAAATGCAGTCTCTGTTAATCCGTTCAATGCTGCATTCAATTTTGCATCCTCAATCGCTTCTGCTACAAATTCTACACCAATAATTTTTTTAGCTTGTTCGCTACAAAAAATGCCAATGCTACCTGTACCGCAATATAAATCATATACAATTTCCTTTCCTGTCAATTCTGCAAAGTCGCGAGTGACTTGATATAACACTTCGGCTTGTTTTGAATTGGTTTGGAAAAAAGATTTTGGACTTATTTTAAATTCAAATTTTTCTAATTTTTCTGTGATATAGCCATTACCATAATATACTTGTGGTTCTAAATCCTGCATGCTATCATTGCGCTTTGTATTGATTGTATATAAGAGCGTGGTAATTTGAGGGAACTGCTTTAATAACAAATCTAATAATGCTTTTCTTTTTGATTCATCCTCATAACCAAGGATCAAATTGATCATCCACTCTCCCTTGGTCGTATTTCTTACAAACATATTTCTTAACCATCCCTGATGTTGTTTGATATTATAAAAAGGCATCTTATTGTCTAAAGCAAACTGCACCACCGCCTTGCGCATTAAATTGGTTGGCTCTTCTTGTAAATAACAAGTATCTATAGGAACAATTTTTTCGAAAAATCCTCTCGCATGAAAACCGCCATCACCTGGACTTTTAACAGGCGCCTCCCCGGAAGCCTTCATGGCTCTAAAGGCTTCAAATGACATATAAATCTCTGTAGCAAAAGTATATTCTACTTTATTGCGATAGCCCTCGGTTTGCTTGGCACCCAAAATAGCAGAAATAGTTGGCAATGGAATTTTAGCAATCCTTGTCAAATTGTCTACTACCTGTTGTTGCTTATAGATTAACTGTTGCGCATAGGGTAGCATCTGCCACTGACATCCTCCACATACCCCAAAATGACTACAAAATGGTTGCACCCTATTTTCGGAATAGCTATGAAATTTTTTAGCAAAGCCCTCTGCCCAATCGGTTTTATTTTTTTGTAGTTGAATGTCCACCACATCTCCGGGCACTGCACCTTCAACAAAAATTACTTTTCCAACCACTCTTGCTAAGGACTTCCCCTCTGCTGCATAGTCCTCAATAAGGACCTTTTCTAAAATGATAGTAGGTTTTGGCTTTCTCACGGTAACAAAGGTACAATCCAGCTACTAGAATCTACCATTCCACCCATTTAAATTAAACCTAAATCTGTTTTTTATTTTTTACTTTTATGTACTTTATTTGTCCTTTAACCCATTTATATGTTGCAGAAATTTATTGCTTTATCTATTTTTAGTTTAGTTCTTTTGTTTTCAACAGCAGTGCATGCGCAGGCTGTCAAAAAACAGTCCCTTACAAAAACCAGTCCTGTTGGGCATAATATTGAGATTACCCTTAAGCCTTACAAAAACACAAAGGTATATTTAGGCACCAACTATGGACAAAATCGTGTACTCGCAGATTCGGCCATATTGAATGATGCAAGCATTGGTTATTTTAAAGGCAAAGAAAAACTAACACCAGGCATCTATTTTATTGTTTCTCCTAAATATAGTATTCTATTTGAGTTTTTAGTAGACGAGGGCCAACAATTTAAAATCATTGCTGACACATTGAGTTTGGTAGACTATAAAATAATTGGCTCAAAAGACAACGATATTTTTAACAGTTATTCCAAAAGCATGAATCAACTTGGTGCGCAAAGAAACCAGTTGGAACAAGCTTATAGCAGCGCAGCAACAACAAGTGATTCTGTAAAATACCTGGAAGCCATAAAAAAGATGGACACTAGCTTTAAACAGGAGCGACAAAAAATTATCACAACTGCACCTAATTCAATGATGCGTTTTTTGTTGGATGTATTACAAAGACCCGAACTACCAGCAATCCCAATCATCAATGGCATTGCGGATTCTTCCTATCCTTTTTATTATGTCAAAAATCATTATTGGGACAATGTGGTCTTCAATGATAACCGTTTATTAAGAACACCATTTTTTGAAGCGAAGCTAGATGAGTATTTTAAAAACTATGTTTCACGCGAGCCAGATTCAATTATCGAAGAAGTACAATACATGTTGACTGTAGCAAAAACAGGAAAAGAAATTTATCCTTTTTTACTTTTTAAATTTACCAATAAATATATCAGTCCCGAATTTATGGGTCAGGATAAAGTGTTTCTACATTTGTTTCAAAACTTTTTTAGCAAGGGAGACACGGTCTTGTTAAACATCGATTCTAAAAAAGCAATCACAGAACGTGCGTATAGTATCATGGCCAACTTAATTGGGAACGCCGCTCCACCATTGGATTTGAACACAATGGATAACAAATTATTTTCATTATATAAAAGTCCAGCTACCTATACATTTATCGCATTCTGGGATCCAACTTGTGGTCACTGTAAAGAAGAAATGCCTAGGGTAGATTCTTTTTATACAAAAAATTGGAAGCAATTGGGAGTACAAGTAATTGGAGTAAATACCAATGTAAAAGAATTAGCTTCTTGGAAACAATTTATAACAGAGGAAAATTTTGATGCAGGATGGAAGCATGTTTACCAAACTGAAGCTGCATTGAATGCAGAAATAAATGCAGGCAAAGCAACTACCATCAGACAACTGTATGATGTATTTAAAACGCCTACCTTCTATTTATTAGATAAGGACAAAAAAATCATTGCCAAAAACTTAACGGTAGACCAGTTTCATGATTTCTTGCAAGCTCAACAAAAAAAATAAGTTAAAACACAGCCGAAACAACGTCCCTTATCACCTTAGGTTTTCCTAAAGTATAGTAGTGTAACACAGGTACACCTGCTGCTTTTAACTCCTTGCTTTGCTGGATCAACCACTCTGTACCTACTTGCTCACATTCCGCATCTGTCTTGCACTTGTTAATGGCATTGGACAGTTCTGTTGGGATGTCTACGTGGAATATTCTTGGTAAAATTGTCAATTGCTTTTTATTCGTAATCGGCTTTAATCCTGGAATGATAGGTACTGTAATACCCATATCGCGACAGGCTTGCACATAGTCCAAAAACTTTTGATTATTGAAAAACATTTGTGTCATGATATACTCTGCACCCGCATCCACCTTCTCTTTGGTTTTGATTAAATCGATTTCAAAATTTGGGGATTCAAAATGCTTTTCTGGATAGCCAGACACGCCCATACAAAAATCGGTCTTGCCTCCGTTTAAAATATCTTCGTCTAAATAAATCCCCTGGTTCAATTGCCCTACTTGCTTTAATAAATCAATTGCATATTTATTTCCACCTGGCTCTGGCTCAAAGCTAGACTCGTTCTTAGCAGCATCCCCTCTTAAAATTAATGCGTTGTCAATCCCTAAAAATTGTAAGTCAATTAAGGCATCTTCTGTTTCACGTCTTGTGAAACCGCCACAAATAATATGCGGCACTGCATCGATATTATAATGATTCATAATCGCAGCACAAATACCCACGGTACCTGGTCGCTTGCGCACATCTACTTTTTCAAAAGTGCCATCTGTTTTTTTCTTAAACATGGTCTCGCTTCTGTGGTAGGTCACATTGATCCATGATGGCTTAAACTCCATGAGTGGATCCAAATGATCGTAGATTGAGGTAATTGTTTTACCCTTTAATGGAGGCAGGATCTCAAAGGAGACCAGTGTGTCTTTTGCTTTTGCTAAATGTGCTGTTACGTGCATAGAATACAAAAATAGTTAATATTATTTGACTAGGTTCAAATAGGCCTTTTTAACCTTATTTTTGTACAAAAGATTCAACGTGATACTAACCATACATACCGATAAACTGATTAAGCAATACAAGGGCCGCAAGGTGGTGGACGAGGTAAGCGTATCTGTAAAGCAGGGTGAAATTGTTGGTTTATTAGGGCCCAATGGTGCCGGTAAAACAACGACCTTCTATATGGTGGTTGGTTTGATTGCGCCAGACGAGGGCCGCGTATTTTTAAACGAGGAGGATATCACCCATTTGCCCATGTATAAGCGCGCTCAAATGGGGTTGGGTTATTTACCACAAGAAGCAAGTGTGTTTAGAAAGTTGTCGGTTGCCGATAATATCATGGCCATTTTAGAAATGACAAAATTAACCAAGGGTGAGCGTTTGCATAAAATGGAAACCCTTTTAGATGAATTTAATTTACAAAAGGTAAGAAACAATAATGGTGATAGTTTAAGTGGTGGGGAGAGAAGAAGAACTGAGATTGCACGAGCGTTGGCCGTGGATCCTAAATTTATTTTATTAGACGAACCCTTTGCTGGCGTGGATCCTATCGCAGTAGAAGATATACAATCGGTGGTAGCTAGATTAAAATTAAAAGACATTGGTATTTTAATTACCGATCATAATGTCAACGAAACCTTATCCATTTGTGATCGTGCTTATCTTTTGATTGAAGGAAAAATATTTAAACACGGTACTGCCGAAGAATTAGCAGCAGACGAACATGTAAGACGATTATACCTTGGTACCAACTTTGAGTTAAAGCGCAAGGATTGGATTATCGAAATGGGACAAAAATAGCCTATGAAGATTTTTAGCCCAGCATTATCAAGACTAGCAAGACTGCGCTATTGGCGCATCGAGCATTGGGTGAAAGATCCGGTAGCAGCGCAACGTGAAGTATTGCAGGACCTCATTACACATGGTCAGTATACACAGATAGGAAGAAAGTATCAGTTTAGTAGCGTTTTCAATATTAGAAAGTTCAAAGAAGTTGTTCCAATACAAGCATACGAGGACCTTAAGCCATATATAGATGAGGTCATGGAGGGTGAGGCAGATATATTATGGAACACGCCTATTGAATGGTTCGCAAAAAGTAGTGGCACTACCAGCGACAAGAGTAAGTTTATTCCGCTAAGCCAAGAAAGCATCGAAGACAATCATTTTCAAGCTTCAAAAGATGTACTCAGCATTTACTATAATGCCTTTCCGGATAGTGATCTTTTAACAGGCAAGATGCTTATCATTGGTGGAAGTCATCAAGTACATCCAATCAAAGAAGACATTCAATATGGCGACTTGAGTGCCGTCTTATTACAGAACTCACCTATCTGGTCTGGCTTGGTTAGGGTGCCAGAATTATCCATTGCATTAATGGATGAATGGGAGTCCAAAATTGAAATGCTTGCACAAAGCACCATCCAAGAACCCGTGACTTCTATTGCAGGTGTGCCTACATGGACACTGGTATTGTTAAAACGTATTTTACAAATCACTGGTAAAAAAACAATTAAAGAGGTTTGGCCTGAATTTGAATTGTATATGCATGGGGGCGTTTCTTTTACACCCTATCAAGCAGAATTTAAAAAAATCATTGGTGGAGAATGTAATTATCTAGAGATCTACAATGCCAGTGAAGGATTTTTTGCTGCCCAAGATCGTATGAACGAAGAAGGCATGTTGCTCTTTTTAGACCATGGCATTTTTTATGAATTCATGCCAGTAGAATCCTATGGAAAAGAAAATCCAATCACGATTGGATTAGATAAAGTTGAATTAGGAAAAAATTATGCCATTGTCATAAGCACCAATGGTGGGCTATGGCGATATCTTGTAGGAGACACCGTGCAGTTTGTGACACTCAACCCTTTTAGAATTAAAGTGAGTGGACGATTAAAACAATATATCAATGCATTTGGAGAAGAATTGATTGCAGACAATAGTGATAAAGCGATTAGTGTAACCTGTGCCAATTTGAATGTAGTGATGAAAGAGTATACTGCTGCACCTATCTTTATGTCGGAGAAGGGTGCTGGCGCACACGAGTGGTTGATTGAATTTGAAAATGCGCCATCAGATATGCACGCATTCGCGGTTGAACTAGATAAAAATTTACAATCAGTGAATAGTGATTATGAAGCTAAAAGGTATAAAGACATTGCACTTGGATTGCCGCAAATCACTGCTGTTAAAAAAGATTGTTTTCACGAATGGTTGAAAAGAAAAGGCAAATTAGGTGGACAACATAAAATACCTAGATTGTCCAATGAGCGTAAATTTTTAGAGGAAGTAAAATTGATTCACTTAGAAGGATAATAAAAAATAAATACCATGATTGATATCTTAGGCTGGATAGCAACTGCTGTTGTAGTGGGTTCTTTTGCAATACAAGATGTAAGAAAACTAAGGATCGTCAATATGTTCGGAAGTGTACTGTGGATGGCGTATGGTTTTTTAAAACAGGATAATCCTATTATATTTGTGAATCTTAGTATTATATTAATGCATACTTATTGGTTTATTAAAAATAGAAAGTCATGAAATTATTAGCAGGAAAAGTAGCGATTGTAACCGGTGCAGCTAGAGGCATTGGAGCTGCCATCGCATTAAAATTAGCAGAGCAAGGTGCCCATATTGCATTCACTTACGTGAGTGATAGTAGTGCTGAAAAAGCAAACCAGCTAGTTGCCGAAATAGAAAAATTAGGAGTAAAAGCAAAAGCATACCAAGGCAATGCAGGTGATTTTTCAGCATGTGAAACATTTGTAAACGATGTGGTTGCTAGTTTTGGCACGGTTGATATTTGTGTCAACAATGCAGGCATCTCTAAAGACAATTTATTATTACGTATGACGGAGGAACAATGGGACGATGTGATGGAAACCAATTTAAAGAGCATCTTTAATATGACCAAGCAAGTGATTCGTCCAATGATGAAAGCACGCAGTGGTAGTATTATCAATATGAGTTCTATCATTGGTATTCGTGGTAATGCGGGTCAAAGTAGTTACGCAGCAAGCAAGGCTGGTATCATTGGATTTACAAAATCAATTGCTGCGGAAGTAGGTAGTCGCAATATTCGTTGTAATGCAATTGCCCCAGGATTTATAGAAACTGATATGACGCATTATTTAAATGAAGGTGAAGCAGGAAAAGCTTTTTTAGATAAAATTCCTTTGGGTCGTTTTGGTAAAGCAGATGAGATTGCCAACACCACATTATTTTTAGCAAGCGATATGAGTAGTTATGTAACTGGTCAAGTGATTAGCGCCTGCGGCGGATTGAATATCTAAATTCTTGTATCGATCTCTGCTTTTAAATCTGCGTAGATAGATTCTACTGTTCCTTCGCCTTTAACAGAAACCACTTTGTTAAATTGTGCATAATAAGTTGCTACCGCAGTAGTCTTATCATTGTATTCTTGAATTCTAGCACGAATAATATTTTCGTTGGTATCATCCGATCTGCCAGATGTCAAACCTCTTCCTAATAATCTTTTCACCAATTCTTCTTCGCTTACTTCTAAAGCAAGTACTACATTAATCTCGTTTGATTTATTTTTCAATAAAGCGTCTAGTGCAATGCACTGCGCCGTTGTTCTTGGAAAGCCATCAAATAAAAATCCTTTCGCCTCTGGATGTGCATTCATAAAATTATCAACCATGCCTATCACCACTTCGTCTGGCACCAATTGTCCTTGGTCCATGAAGCTCTTGGCTTTCAATCCTAATATGGTTTGACCTGCAATCTCGCTACGTAATAAATTACCTGTTGATAAATGCTGTAAACCATAGGCCGCGATAATATTCTCACTTTGTGTGCCTTTTCCGCTTCCTGGAGGACCAAATAGGATTAAATTGAACATGGGATTGTGTTGATAGACCACAAAGATAACAAACTGTTGTAAATTTTTTTAACCTTCCTTTATAAATTAAAGAACAAATTACCTGAATACTTGTTAGTATTTTACATAGAAATCAATACCATGTATAAAATACTTTGTTTTTGTCTTTTAATGAGCCAAACTGCATGCGGCCAGACAACGATCAGCCAAACCAATAAATCGAAAACCATGCCTACAAAAGAAAATACCTATTATTCCAAAACCAGTAAGGAAGCCGTGATTGTACCTGATAGCGTTTGGAAACAGATCTTAAGCCCTGAAGTATATGCTGTTGCTAGAGAAAAGGGCACCGAGCGTCCTTTTACCAGTGCCTTTGAAACCTCTAAGGCCATTGGAACTTATCATTGTAAGGCATGTGGTAATCCTTTGTTTAAAAGCGATACTAAATTTGATAGTGGTTGTGGTTGGCCTAGTTTTTACGAGCCTCTAACCAAAAAATCTATTATTTATACACCTGATAATACCCATGGAATGAAGCGAACAGAAGTACAATGCGGTAAGTGCAAAGCGCATTTAGGACATGTGTTTGAAGATGGTCCGCCTCCAACTGGCTTGCGTTATTGTATCAATGGGGTCATTCTTGATTTTGATGCAAAATAATACATTGCATACCCTGTAATAAATATGCCCACAAAAGATAAAATCATGACACTTTGCGAAAAGAAGGTTGTCCATTCTATCTCTAAAGTCATGCCTTCTTTTACCAACATCACAGTTACACTTCCCACGTAACCAATTGAATCTGCTAAATAAATAAAGAAGCCTGCATTTCCTTTAATCGAGTAGGCTGCAATTAAGCGATCAAAATAAATAGAATTAAAAGGAATATACACAAGGTATAAGCCCAGTCCCACTAAGAGCATCCACCAAAATGGATCTAATAATTTTTGTGTGAAAAAATAAGTAGACAACCCCGCAACCACAAAACCAATTATAATAAACACATGCGCTATCATAAACGCTTTAAAACTATTTTTGACTGCAACAACTGCGCCTATTAAGATTAAAATAAAAATAGTGATGGGGATTTCGGTTTCAGAAAAAGTAGAAGGCTTTGCAGCGTAACCCATCTCCTTCCACATGTCTGCCGAAAAATTATCTCGGATATCTCTAAAAATAGTCGCAAATAAATAGATGGCTATAAAAGCAATCACACCTGGTAAATATTGTTTTAGAATTAATTTTCTGTCTTCCCCTGTCATTGGAATTCTTTTTGCTCTCAAGGCTTCATCTTCTTTGGAAGGTGGTGGAACTTTCTCCAAGCCCCAAACAAATAGTACTAATGGCAATGCAAAAACCAATCCAGTACAAAATGGTACCCAGGTTTCTGTGATATTAAAATCTTGCATCAACCAGGCACCTACAGACTTAACCCATCCTGCAGAAAAAATAAAACTTACGGCTAATGCAGCGCCAATAAAGTCTGTGCTACGTCTACCTTCTACATAAGAAAAGACAACACCCCATAACATGCCCAACGGAAAACCATTAATGAATAAAAATAAGATGCTATAAGGCGCTGGCACAATAGCGAACAATAACCAAGCTGCCCATGCAATACCCGTTAATAAAAAAATAATTTTATAGCGATGCTTTTTTTCTAGACCAGAAATAAATTTAATGCCATAAAACTTGGCCATCAAATAGCCCAACATTTGACTTATAACCATCGCGGTTTTAAATGCAATAGGACCAAAGGTCATGCCTTCAAAAGTACAAACTGTAAATGATTTTCTAAATCCAAAAATAAAAACATAGGTTCCAAAGGAAACTAAGGCAGCATAAAGTGCTACTGATTTTTCTTTTGTAATAAATGACATACCTATTTCTTTTAATGAAAACAATTTTTTGGAATAGTTCTCTTAAAGATAGGGTAATTCAACTAATTTTTGTGGTAAGCAAAGACAAAGGGCTTCTCTGGATTGTCTTTTAAACTGCGCTTTACTAAATGCGGCTTTTGAATGATTTTTCTTTTATTTAAATCAATCACTTCGATATTCTGATAAAACTGTTCTACATGTTCAATCTGATACAACATGGTGTGTATTTCCAATAATAATATCAATTGCTTTTGTCTTTTTAAGACATCGTTGTTCGCAAGATATATATGGCTTCTTAACATGGATACAAAACTACAATTTTTTACAAGTATATTTGAATAAGATTTAAAGATTCATGCAACAAAAAAAGGTACTCATCGCGCCATTAGATTGGGGACTTGGTCATGCAACAAGATGTATCCCCGTTATTACTGCGTTTATTGAACTTGGCTATCATGTAACGATTGCTACAGAAGGCGCGCACGAAATAATTTTAAGAGAAGCCTTTCCTGGTTTGACTTTCCTTAGATTAAAAGGATATGGAATTCGTTATTCTAAAAAAGCTGCGGGCTTTACATTTAAAATGATTCTTCAGATTCCTCGTATTTTGTACAACATCTTTAGAGAGTTTTGGTGGTTATATAAAACAAATCGACACCAACAATTTGACTTGATTGTTTCTGATAATCGACTTGGTTTTTTTCACTTTAAAACAACTTCTGTATTTATCACACATCAGCTGAATCTGCAAACGCCTTATGGCTGGTCAACTAGATTTTTGCAATGGGTACAGTATACTTGGTTTAAACTTTTTTATGCCATGGTTTGGGTGCCGGATATGGAAGGTGACCAAAATCTTTCCGGTATTTTAGGAAATCCAACAATAAAACCAGCTGTGCCCGTTTGGTATATGAATTGCCTGTCTAGGTTAAATACATTTGCTGCCAATCAGGTGGATGATCAAGAACCTGCGCTCTTGTTTTTAGGGATTCTGTCTGGACCAGAACCACAAAGAAGTATTTTTCAGGATATCTTATGGGCAGAAGGCAATTGGCTCAAGCAACCTTTTAAGCTCATCGCAGGCACGGCTGGTCAGCCCAATAACCATGCTGTTTCTGAATTTGGATCGATCGTACCGCACTTGGGAGGTCCAGCACTGGTCAAAGCAATTGAAAGCGCAAAGTATATTATTAGCCGTGGGGGTTATACAAGCTTAATGGAATTGATTCCAATGAATAAGCCGCTGATTTTAGTGCCCACACCTGGACAAACCGAACAGGAATACTTAGCTAAAAGATGGCAAGAAAAAGGTTGGGCCATTGCCTATGATCAAAGTGCATTTCATCTTGAAACAGCCCTAGAAAAAGCTATCAATTTTAAGTACCAACCCATCCCTTTTAAAAGCTTTACAAAAGAAGCATTGGAAGCAACCCTAAAGCAAGTAAATTTGTAGCATGGCTGTACAGAAAACTGGAGAAGGGATATTTGATAATTTATCCAACTATTTAATCATTGATGTTCGAAGTCCTGGAGAGTATGCACATGCACATATCCCAACTGCCTTCTCACTTCCACTTTTCACCGATGAAGAACGCGCAGAAATTGGTACTACGTATAAACAAGATAGCAGAGAAGCTGCCATTAAATTAGGGCTTCCTTTTTTTGGCACGAAGATGCAAAACATGATTGAACAGGTAGAAGGATGGGTAGCTAGCTATGAAAAAACAAATAATAAGAAGCCAATAATTTTAGTACACTGTTGGAGAGGTGGTATGCGAAGTGCTGCGGTTGCATGGCTATTAGATTTATATGGTTTTCAAACGGAGCAACTTACTGGAGGCTACAAGGCTTATCGCAATTGGGTTTTAGCGCAGTTTGAAAAAAATTATTCAATGAAAGTCTTGGGGGGATTTACGGGGTCGGGTAAAACAGAAATACTTTTACAACTACAAAAAAGCAAAATACCCGTTATAGATTTAGAAGGGTTAGCCAATCATAAAGGATCTGCATTTGGTGCACTAGGACAAAATGAACAAGCTAGTCAAGAACAATTTGAAAATAATTTAGCGGGGGCATTATTTAATATTAGTGCTGCACATTCCTATTTTTGGATAGAGGACGAAAGCCAAAGAATAGGAACCAATATGTTGCCAATGCCTTTTTTTAAAAATATCAGAAACAGTATTTGTTATTTTATTGATATTCCCTTTGAGTCTCGTCTTCAATTTATTGTTGAGGCATATGGCAAGTTTACAGTAGCTGATTTAATCGCAGCCACATTAAGAATTCAAAAAAGACTAGGGGGATTAGAGACAAAAACTGCAGTGAATTTTTTAGTTGAAAACAATATCGAAGGTGCTTTTTCTATTTTATTAAAATACTATGATAAAGTTTATTTAAAAAATATCGAAGCTGCGGCTATTCCAAAATTCAAAACAGAAAAATTAGTAGCTTCAGAGGTCCATTCAATTCATAATGCAGGCCTATTAATGCATCTTTAATTTTAGCATATGTTAGAAAAATTTGTGGCGTGGTGGTTTTTTACATTAAGGGGTTGGAGAACGGAGGGCAATTTTCCTTACGCATTAAAGCAGTCTGTGATCATTGCAGGGCCTCATACCCATGGTGTTGATTTTTTCCTTGGTTTAGCGGTACGCCAAAAAATGCATTTTAAATTTGTGCATTTTTTAGGTAAAAAAGAGCTGTTTAACCCCATCACGGGTTGGTTTTTTAAGCTTTTAGGGGGTTATCCGGTGGATCGAAGCAAAAAGAACAATATGGTGGATCAGGTGGTGGACCTATATCGCAAAAATGAACGCTTTCATATTGCAATTTCCCCAGAAGGCACAAGGACAAAGGTCTTTAAATTTAGGACAGGCTTTTACCATATCGCTAAAAACGCAGGGGTGCCCATTTTGATGGTAGGCTTTGATTTTGGCAAAAGACGCGTGGTTTTTGCAGAGCCTTTCTATACCAGCAGTGATGAATCTGCCGATTTACGTTCAATTGTCAATTTTTTTAAAGAATTTGAGGGCTATGTTCCAGAATATGGCATCACAGACGATATAGTTTGTTAAAAACAAGTGATTTTTTATATTTGTTTTATTCCTATGCCGTAGTTTCTTATTTTTGTCACAGCAATAACTTGATTATTCATATATTAAAAACAGACTTAACATGAAAAGTAAAATTTTTTTAGCGATTGCTCTTATAAGCTTAGGTGCTTTCTCTTGCGTTAGCCCTAAAAAATTACAAGAGGCAGAAACTAAATATGGGGAATTAAATGGCGCATACGCTGACCTTCAAAGTAAATACCGTGATGCACAAGATGCAACTTCAAAAGCAGTAAACGATACAGATAAAATGGCTGCAGAAAGAAAAGCTTTAGAAAATCAAGTGGTTGATTTAAATAAGCAAATTGACTTCTTGAAGGAAAACAACAATGTGGTATTGAGCCAATTGAAGGACATATCTGTTGTAACAGGTGCACAAGCAGAAAGCATCAAGAAGTCTTTAGACAATATCGGATCAAAAGACCTTTACATTCAAGGCTTACAAAGTTCAATGGCTCGTAAGGATTCAATCAACATGAACTTAGTAATGAACTTGAAAGGCGTATTAGGCGACTTAAACGACGAAGATGTTAATGTGAAAGTGGATAAGGGCGTTGTATACGTTGACATTTCTGATAAATTATTATTCAAAAGCGGAAGCTTTAATATCACAGACAAGGCTAAATCTGTATTGGGTAAAGTAGCTAAAGTATTAGCAGCACAACCATCTATCGAATTCATGGTAGAAGGACATACAGATTCTAAGCAATTATTAGACAATGGTTCTGTGTTAGAAGACAACTGGGATTTATCTGTAAAGCGTGCCACAACTGTAGTGCGTATTTTACAAGACACTTACGGTTTAGATCCTAAGCGTATGACTGCAGCTGGTAGAGGTGAATATGCACCATTAGTTGGTAATGACAATGCAGAAAATAGAGCTAAGAACAGAAGAACAAGAATCGTGATCTTACCACAATTAGATCAGTTCTTTAAATTATTAGAAAATAAGTAGTCCTTAGAACAATCATTCTTAAAAAGATTGATTTCAATTTCTATCCAATTTTTTCAGGGCACCCCTCAACAGGTGCCCTGTTTTTTTGTACGCTTTTTTTGTGCCCTTTTTAATCATTTTTAGTTTTCCACCTTTTCAATTTTTTGAAGCAAGGAGTACTATCTTCGCAGGATGCAACAAGCGTATTTGAACGGATTAAATGAACAACAAAAAGAAGCGGTTCTGCACCTTAAAGGACCCTTGATGATTATTGCCGGAGCGGGAAGTGGTAAAACAAAAGTATTGACCTCTCGTATTGCGCACTTAATGCATAGTGGTGTAGATTCATTTAATATTTTGGCGCTTACATTTACCAATAAGGCCGCGGCCGAAATGAAAGAAAGGGTGGAAAAAGCCCTAGGCAATACCGAAGCTCGCAACTTGTACATTGGTACTTTTCACAGCGTTTTTGCGCGTATTTTAAGAGCAGAAGCTGCCAAGCTTGGCTATCCTCAGAGCTTTACGATCTATGATACCGACGATTCCAGGTCTGTTTTAAAGCAGGTGATCAACGATATGGGCTTGGATGATAAATTATATAAACCCAATATTGTACACAATCGTATCTCGTCAGCTAAAAACGGTTTAGTAGGTCCTAGTGAATATGCAATGGACAATTTTTTAAAGCAAGAAGATGCTAGGTCCAATCGTCCTCAAATTGCAGAAATTTATGCAAGCTATGTTGCTCGTTGTTTTAAAAGTGGGGCAATGGATTTTGATGATCTACTTTTTAAAATGCATGAACTATTACATGATTTTCCAGAAGTGCTGCATAAGTATCAACATAAGTTCAAATATATTTTAATTGATGAGTACCAGGATACTAACCCGGTGCAATATCAAATTGCAAAACTACTTGCAGCGGTGCACGAAAATCTTTGTGTGGTGGGTGATGATGCACAAAGTATCTATAGCTTTCGTGGTGCGACCATCGAAAACATTTTACAATTTCAAAAAGATTATGACGACGTTAAGCTGGTCAAGCTAGAACAAAACTATAGAAGTAGTAAGTCTATCATAGAAGTAGCTAACTATGTAATTAAAAATAATAAGGGGCAAATTCCAAAAGAACTTTGGACCGATAACGAAGAAGGAGACAAGATTAAGTTAGTGCGAACGATGACCGACAATGATGAAGGAAAATTTGTTGCAGATAGTATCCAAGAAAATAAATTAAGAAATCATTTTTACAATAAAGACTTTGCCATTTTATACAGGACCAATGCACAATCGAGGTCCTTTGAGGAAAGCTTAAGAAGAACAGGGATTGCGTATAAGATCTATGGTGGGCTTAGCTTCTATCAAAGAAAGGAAGTAAAAGATTTTATTGCTTATCTACGCATCATTGCCAATACAAAAGACGAAGAGGGCTTAAAAAGAATTATCAATTACCCTGTTAGAGGAATTGGTAAAACCACAGTGGAAAAATGTTTGGTGATAGCGAGTGAACAAAATATTACTTTTTTTGAAGTACTAGAAAAAGCAAAAGGATTTGGATTTAAGGCTGGCACACTCAATTCGATAGAAGAGTTTGTGACCATGATAAAATATTTTCAAAATCTCTTAACAAAAAACAATGCCTACGATGTGGCAGTGCAAGTTGGTAAGAGTACCAATATGATTAAGGAACTTTTCAATGACAAGTCTACCGAAGGTTTAGCGCGTTACGAAAACGTACAAGAATTATTGAACTCTATTAAAGAGTGGACAGAAAGCCCTAGTAATGATGATGGTGAATTAGGAGATAAAAGTTTGGGCTCTTATTTACAACAGATTACTTTAATTACCGATGCCGATAATGACACCGGCAACGAAGACACCGTAAAATTAATGACGGTGCACGCAGCAAAAGGATTGGAATTTGATTGTGTTTTTGTAGTGGGATTAGAAGAAACATTATTCCCAAGTGGCATGAGTATAAATACAAGAGAAGAATTAGAAGAAGAGCGTAGGTTGTTTTATGTTGCCGTAACAAGAGCGAAAAAACATTTATGGTTAAGTCATGCGAATTCAAGATATCGATTTGGTCAGCTGGTGCAAAATGATCCAAGTAGGTTCATTGAGGAAATGCCAGAAGAAAAATTAGATAAGTCCAGTGCGGGCGGTGGGGCAAGAAACCAATCAAGTGGCTGGGGCAGCGCCTACGACAGAATGCATGGAGGTAATAAATCGGGCTATATCAAACCAAGTACTGGAAGCGGTGTTGCTAGTAGTAAGCCTAGCTATTTACCTGTCACGCCACCAAGCACCCTGAATAAAAACCATATTCCTTCGGTCAATTTTGCCGCTGCTGACCCAACCGCACTAGAAGAGGGCATGAAAGTGGAGCATCAAAAATTTGGTTTTGGGATCATTAAAACCATTGAGGGCTCAGCGCATAACCCCATAGCTAATATCCTTTTTGATCTAAATGGAGAGAAAAAGATCATGTTGAACTATGCTAAATTAATGATCATCAATAGCTAATTTATTTAGACATTTGGATCTAAATAGGAATCAACAGGCAATTTGTTGTTTTTCGATATCGGAAAAATAAAGCCATTATCCCCCTTCTTGGGCTAGCAAGCCACCCAATTTGATTATTTTTGTATTGGATCCAAAAAACAGATTATGATTACAACAGGCAATACCATCGTGAGCATTTATACAGAAATGACACCTAATCCCGAAACAATGAAGTTTGTGGCCAACAAACTTTTGTACCCAGGTAAAAGTTTGGATGTAGCAGAAGAAGCCTTGGCAAATGCTTCGCCATTAGCTAAAGAATTATTTAGTTTTCCTTTTATCAAAAGTGTTTTTATCGCTAGCAATTTTGTGACATTGACAAAAACGACCGATACCGAAGATTGGCAGGATGTCATTCCAACGATTAAAACATTCTTGAAAGAATATTTAGAAGCAGGTGGTGTAGTAGTGAACGAAGATGAAGTTGCTAAGATGAAACAAGAAGCAACCAATGTGGTGTCTGCTGATGACGATGATGTAGTAAAACGCGTAAAAGAATTATTAGAAAACTATGTGAAGCCAGCTGTTGAAATGGATGGCGGTGCAATACAGTTTAAAAGTTATAAGGAAGGTATCGTGAACCTGATGTTACAAGGCTCTTGCAGTGGATGTCCATCCAGCATGGTCACTCTTAAAGCAGGTATCGAAGGCATGATGAAGCGTATGATTCCAGAAGTAAAAGAAGTGGTTGCCGAGGCTGAGTAGTTGGCTATTCTGTTGCGCTTTTGAAAAGATAGCGCAACAGAATTTGCCCTCTAATTATTTCTTTAAAGCTTTCCGTATAACGCTCTCAATTTTTCACGCGTCATAATACTTTCCCAATTAGGGCCCAAAGCATTCTCCCATAAAGGTTTCATGCCTATTGAGACATTGATCATTGCATCAAATTGATCTTCTGATAAATTAGCACAAATCCCTACTGGAATATCAATATTATTTTTAGCCACCATGTGCTTGAATTCTTTTACGCCAGCAGGATAAAATTCGGCTAGGTGATTCATCACGATACAGTTACCTATCCCATGTTTTGTTCCTAATAAATAACTTAAGCCATAGCTCACTGCATGCGCCACACCTACTTGGCTATAGGCAATACTCATTCCACCTGCATAAGAAGCCATCATTAATTGATCATCACATTCATCGTCCCAGGTATTTTTTTCAACAAACACTTTTCTACAAAGTTCTAATGCTTTTTCACCATAGCTTTTACTAAACTCATTTAAGAAAGTGCCTTCCAAGCTTTCAATGCAATGTATATAACAATCCATCCCTGTATAAAAACGTTGGTTTGCAGGCGCGTCCTTTGTTAATTCAGGATCTAATACAATTTGATCAAATGGTGTAAAATCAGAATTCATGCCCAGCTTTCTAGTTGGACCAGTTAGAACAGTGGTACGACTTACTTCTGCACCCGTGCCACTTAATGTAGGAATACCCACTTTATAGACACCCGCTTGTTGTACTAAATCCCATCCTTGGTAATCTGCAGAGGAACCAGGATTTTTCATCATCAAAGCAACTGCTTTTGCTAAATCTAAAGTTGATCCGCCGCCAACGCCTATAATACCGCTCACTTCACCAAAAGCTGCTTTTAATTCAGCTGCAAGTGCATCCACCTGTGTTGTCTTTGGTTCATAAGTCACATCCACAAAAACAATTTTGTCTTTGCCTCTTAATGGCACCCGACTTGCCAAAGGTTTTCCTTCAAAAAAATGATCTAAAAAAAATATCATTGGAAAATCGCCCTTACGATGTGGGGCAATAATTTCATCTACTTGATTAAATGAACCACGGCCATACACTACATAATCGACCATTTTAAAATTACGAAACTGCATAAGATTATTTTTTGGAATATTTATAATAAAGCTGCTGCTTTGATTAAATCTTCGGGGGTGTCAATTTCTACGCCCATATAATTAGTGACAGCCATTTTAATGGATACGCCATTTTCTAAATAACGTAAACACTCAATTTTTTCTGTAGCTTCTAATGGAGACATCGGCCAGTTGGTGAAATCAATTAAAGCTTGTTTTTTAAATGCATACACGCCTACATGTTCGTAATAGGTCATTGCCGTATCTGTTGACCTTGGATAAGGAATCACACTGCGTGAAAAAAACAAAGCGTTCCAATTTTTATCGACCGCTACTTTTACATAGTTAGGATCTTCGATGGATGCTGGATTGGTTAATATTTGCATAAGAGAAGCAACCTTTACTGCTGGATCTTTAAAACACGCAAGTACTTGTTCTAATGGTGCACGTTTCACAAAGGGCTCATCCCCTTGTACATTGACCACAATATCTATATCAAGGTTTTCTATGGCTTCTGCAATTCTATCCGATCCGCTTTCGTGTAAGCGTTTACTCATAATGGCCTTCCCGCCATTGTCAACAATTTCATTAAAAATAATTTCACTATCAGTCACTACATACACTTCGTCAAACAAGCTAGTTGCCTTTGTATTATCATAAGTATGTCGAATCACCGATTTGTCCCCAAGCATTTGCATCAGCTTTGCTGGAAACCTTGTCGCTGCGTACCTAGCTGGTATAAATGCGCCAACTTTATTCATGGATAATTTTAATTTATTCGAATTTGTAAAGCGATTAACTAATAATCTGATTTAATGCTTTTGTCAAAAGGCATCCTTAATTGATAAGAGATGTCTGCATGTTTTGAATTGTCTACCACATCTAATCCGTATACAATGTCTTTCATATCCGTGCTGTCATAGGTTCCAAAAAGTCGATCCCAGAATGAAAAAATATTTCCATAGTTCGCATCTGTTTGTGGTCTTGTGACATGATGATGCACGCGATGCATATTAGGTGACACCAATATAAGACCAAAGCTTTGATCAAACCATTTTGGAATTTTAATATTCGAATGATTGAACTGAGATAAAACTACACTAGCACTTTGATACATCATCACCAACCACATGGGTGCACCCAATACCATTACACCAATGATAGCAAAGACAGCCCTAATAACAGATTCACCAGGATGATGGCGATTTGCCGTTGTCGTGTCTACATAAACATCTGCATGGTGTACCATATGAAACTTCCATAAAAACTTCACTTTATGTTCGATCATATGCACAAGGTAGGCGCCTATTAAATCTAATAGCATTAAACCAATGATAAGTTCAAACAAGATGGGCATTTTTACAACTTGCAATAAGCCCCATCCATTGGCCACCACATAATCACTCGTCTTCACCATCACCAATGCAAACGCAAAATTGATGGCAATCGTAGTAAAAGTGAAGAAAATATTTAACGCAGCGTGCTTGGTTTTGTTGTACTTGAATTGAAACAGTGGTACCGCAGATTCAATGATCCAAAAAAAACTAATTCCTCCGGCAAGAATCAATGCTCGATGCAAACTTGGAATGGTTTCAAAATAGGTTTTTATCGCCTCTAACATAGCAATTTGTTTTATGCATAAATGTAAATAAAAAACCCGATGTTCTGCTGTCAGATACACCGGGTTCTTCTTAAGTCTTGTTAAAGACTTCGTATAGGATAGGGATTAACTATTTAACATTAATGGCATCACCAACATCAACAAGTCCTCTCCTGGAGCTTGTTCTGAAGGCTTTATCAAGCCTGCCTTACTAGGTGTAGATAATTCAATAAAGACCTCATCGGTATCTGCTGCATTCAACATCTCAATCAAAAATTTAGCGTTGAAGGCAATTTGAATATCTTCTCCTTGGTATTCGCAACTCATGCGCTCGTTCCCCTCGAAACTGAAATCAATATCTTGCGCAGCCATTTGTAATTCGCTTCCTGTAATATTTAAAGCCACCTGATTGGTGCTTTTATTACTAAATACATTCACTCTGCGTAATGCATTTTGAAAGTCGTGCTTATTCACTGTTAAACGAAAAGGATTATCAGCAGGAATTACCACTTTATAGTCTGGGAATCTTGCATCAATCAATCGACAGATTAATTGTGTAGATCCATGTGCTACAAACAGGTGATTGTTATTAAAGCTAACCGTGATGGCATCGTCATTATCTGGCAATGCATTTTTTAATAAATTAAGTGGTTTTTTAGGAACGATGAAAGAAGCGTTTTGAGTCGCTTTCACATCTGTTCTTTTATAACGCACCAATCGATGTGCATCTGTAGCCACAAACTGAACGCTCTCCTTTGTTAGTTCAAAGAAAACGCCTGTCATAGCAGGACGAAGGTCGTCTCCGCTCACAGCAAATAATGTTTTGTTGATGGCAGTTAATAAACCACTACTGGTCATATTAAAACCTGTTGTATCGTCTGCTGTAGGCTCTTTTGGAAAGTTGTCCGGATTTTCACCCATCACTTTATACTTTCCATTATCGCTTGTAATTTCTACTGCATAATTCTTATCAATATTAAACGTCAAAGGCTGGTCTGCTATGTTTTTTAATGAATCAATTAAGATTTTTGCAGGAATACAAACACGTCCATTCACCTTGCTCTCTACTTCCATTTGTACGCGCATGACTGTTTCTAAATCAGTCGCTACGATGTTCAATTTTTTATCTTCTATTTCGAATAAAAAATCTTCCAAGATAGGCAATACAGTATTGGTATTAATGACACCAGAAATTTGTTGAAGGTGTTTTAATAAAGAAGAAGAAGATACAATAAACTTCATGCGTTCAATTTTTGATTTTTTAGGGTGGCTGTTTCCCCTTGAATAACTAGAACGAAACTAAAGCAAAATCTTAAGATTAAAAAGCTATTTTAGCAATTCTTATTGACATTATGAAGAAAGTTCGAATTGGTAAGGAGCAAGCTATACAAAGGATACGGCACTATTGTGCCTACCAAGAAAGGGCCCAACAAGAGGTCAGGGATAAGCTATACGAACTGGGTATGACCAAAGACGAAGTAGAAGAAATTATGTCGGATCTGATTGCCGAAAATTTCTTAAACGAAGAGCGATTTGCTGTTCAATTTGCGGGGGGACATTTTAGAATTAAGGGCTGGGGTAAGGTCAAAATTCAACACGCTTTACAACAAAAAAGGGTCAGTAGCTACAATATCAAAATTGGATTAAAAGCGATTGATGAGGATGCCTATCTAAAAACCCTACAACAGTTAGCCACTAAAAAATGGAATAGCTTAAAGGGAGAGCGAGGCCTAAGCCGCATGGCAAAAACATATGCATTCTTACACCAGCGTGGATTTGAGCCAGTTTTATACCAGCCCATTGTGCAAAAGCTTTATAAAGCCTAAGCAAAAAATCTATCTATAAAATTGCATTATCTTTACTTTGCATTTTTTGCATAGACATTTAAATTAATTTCCTTGTCAACACTTAAACTTACATTGATTCAGCCCAATCTTCATTGGGAAGATAAAGGTGCTAATCTTGCTTTTTTAGAACAAAAAATATTAAACCTGGATGCGCCGACCGAAATCGTCATCCTGCCAGAGATGTTCAATACTGGATTTAGCATGCAACCTGAATTACATGCAGAAACCATGGAAGGCCCAAGTGTTGAGTGGATGCGTAGAATGGCTATGACCGAAAAAATTATTCTTACAGGTTCTTTAATGATTCAAGAAGGGGATCAATATTACAATAGACTAATTTGGATGTTGCCCAACGGCGAATATGGTCATTATGATAAAAGACATCTTTTTGCATTCGGAGGAGAAGACCAACATTATACCGCAGGCATCAAACGACTCATTGCAAGTGTGAAGGGTTGGAAAATTAATTTACAAATATGTTATGACCTGCGCTTTCCTGTTTGGGCAAGACAGGCTTCTAATAACGAATATGATGTATTAATTTATGTAGCCAACTGGCCAGAAAAAAGAAACCATGCATGGAAAACTTTATTGGTTGCGAGGGCGATAGAAAATCAAGCTTTTGTGGTGGGTGTAAACCGAGTGGGGCTAGATGGAAACAATATTTCTCATAGCGGAAACTCAATGGTGGTGGGTCCTTTAGGTGAAGTGATGTACCATTGCGCGGATCAAGAATCGGTGTTTCAAATTACACTACATCGCGAAGAACTTGACGCCACAAGAAGTCAATTTCCATTTTGGAAAGATGCAGACTTTTTCACCATTCAATCTACCTAATTTTTTATGACTTTAGATTACTCAGCAAAAGCATTGTTCACGGGTTCCGAATGGTTGAATGATGTAGTCATACATATTGTTAATGATATGGTGGTTGGAATAGATCAAAAGGGATTTGATGCCAACCATGCTTCGCCTTTCATTATTCCTGCACTAATTGATTTACAATTATACGGTGCTAGTAGAAAATTACTGTCTGAGTTTCCTGAAAAAGAGACGATCGAAAAAATTTATCAATACTGTATAGAAAGTGGTACTGGTTTTTTTCAACCCACCATTGCATCACAAAGCATGGACATCATTTATGCATCCATTGATGCTGTAAAAACTTATCTAGCAGCTGGTGGAAAGGGTTGTATAGGATTGCACTTGGAGGGGCCTTGGATTAATGTAGGTAAAAAAGGCGCACATGATGTATCGGTGATTCAAGTACCTGATATAGAAGAAGTGATTTCTGTTTTAGCATATGGAAAAGATATCATTAGTATGATTACACTTGCACCTGAAGTTTGTACGCCGCTGATCATCAAAACCATTCAAGACGCAGGTGTTGTTGTTTCTGCTGGTCATACCAATGCATCTTACGAAACTGCGATGCAGTTTTTTAATGATGGCATTCCTGTTGCGACGCATCTTTTTAATGCGATGAGTGCCTTTCAACATCGTGCACCAGGTGTTGTTGGTGCGTTGTTCAATCATCCAACCGCCATGAGTAGTATCGTTGCAGATGGTTATCATGTTGATTTTTCTGCCATACGCATTGCTAAAAAAATAATGGGTGATCGATTGTTTTGTATTACCGACGCGGTAACATCAAGCAGTACTGGATTGTATCAACATGCACTAGTTGGTGATAGATATGAATCTGCTGGAACCCTCAGTGGCTCAGCATTAACGCAATTAAAATCTATTCAAAACTTAGTGGAACAGGTAGGCATACCGCTTGATGAGGCAATTAAAATGTGTAGTGTATATCCCGCCAAAGTCATGCAAAATAAAAATATCACTGGTTCAATAGAAATCAATAAAAAAGCCAATCTACTTTGTTTATCAGCAGAATTGACCATTTTAAGCAAGGTGATCAATCATTAGACTTCTTTTCCAAAAGCGTTCCAACCTTGTGCGGTAATATCAAATAAATTATTTCCTTTGGTAATCAATTTGGTACCCTCTGACGCATCACACATATATCCAATTACGCTAATTTCTTCTTGCAACGTCATTTTATCATAATCTGCTTGCTTCATGGTAAACAACAATTCATAATCTTCACCTCCATTCAAGGCACAAACGGTGGCGTCTAGTCCAAACTTAAAGGCAGCGGCCTTACTTGCTTCGTTGATCGGAATTTTTTCTTCATAAAGTCGGCAACCTAATTCAGATTGTTTGCATAAGTGTAATATGTCAGAACTCAATCCATCGCTGATATCCATCATGGATGTTGGTTTGACCTCTAGTTTTTCAAGCAATTCAATAATGTCTTTTCTTGCTTCTGGTTTTAACAATCTTCCTACGATATAATCTTCGTTTTCTAAATTCGGTTGTATCTGTGGATTTTCTAAAAAGATTTGTTTTTCGCGTTCCATCAATGTTAATCCCAAAAATGCTGCGCCTAAATCTCCTGAAACACAAATTAAATCGCCCGACTCGGCGGTGCTTCTTTTGATGTACCCATCTGGCGTCACTTCACCCAATGCTGTCACAGAAATAATGAGTCCTTTTTGTGAAGTGGAGGTGTCTCCTCCAATTAAATCCACCCCATATTTTTCACATGCAATGGCTACGCCTTCGTAAAATTCTTCTAGTGCTTCTAAACTAAAGCGATTGCTGAAAGCTACGCTCATGGTGATTTGTGTGGGTTGCGCATTCATGGCATAAATATCACTTAGGTTTACGACCACCGATTTATATCCAAGATGTTTTAATGGCGTATACATTAAATCAAAATGTACGCCCTCTATCAACAAGTCGGTGGTCACCACCGTTTGTTTTCCAAAATGATCTATCACTGCTGCATCATCACCAATTGACAATTGAGTGGATGCGTTAAGTGTTTCAAAATTCTGTGTTAATCGTTCAATCAATCCAAACTCACCTAATTTTTCTATCTCTGTTCTTTCTGTTGACATAAAATATTACTGTTACTTTTTTACTCGTTTATTTTTTAGGCTTTACTCCTCTATAAGTTGCCGCCGTTTACCACGGATAATAATTGGTCGTGAATAAAACCATTGGTTGCTATGATGCCTGGCTGGTAAGGGTTGTATGCGTTACCCAACAAGTCTGTTACTTTTCCTCCTGCTTCTTCTACCATTAAAAATCCTGCAGCACTATCCCATGCCTGAAGTTTGTGTTCATAAAATCCATCAAATCTTCCAGCAGCGGTCCAGCATAAATCTAATGCTGCACTTCCTAGTCGACGAACCGGTATTGCTTTTCGTACAAGTTTCTCAAAAACTTGTAAAGGTCCGTTTTCACTATCTAAATATTGGTAGGGAAAGCCGGTCACCAAGCAGCTATGTAAAATGGAATCTTTATTACTCACCTTAATTGGTCTACCGTTTAAAGTAGCGCCTTGTCCTTTTTCTGCAAAATACAATTCATTCATGAATGGATTGTAGACCGATCCTAAAATCATTTCGCCCTTATGCTCGACACCGATACTTACACAACATATAGGGATGCCATTTGCAAAATTAATTGTGCCGTCAATGGGGTCTATGATCCATTTTGTATCAGACAGGGAGGCCATCTCACCGGTTTCTTCGCTAAGGATAAAATGATCTGGAAATTGAGATTGAATTAAGCCAATAATTGCTTTTTCAGAAGCGTGGTCTGCCTCGGTGACTAGGTCGTTTATAGAAGATTTACTAGCAATTGTAAATGTACCGTTAAAAAAACGAGTCAACTCTTTTGCACCGAGCTCTACAGCCTGAATTAGCGTATTTTTAATCATGATACAAAAGTAGGTTCGTTTGCTCGAATAACATTCGTATTTTTGTAACAAATATTTAAAAGTAAAACCCGTTTCTGTAGATGGCGCTTTTTGAGTTTAATTTACCAAAGAACATTAGCAAAGCCTTAGGATTGCAGCCTAAAAATCCTAGGGGTGCTCAAATGCGCGTACTCAAAAAATTATTAAAAAGAGCGCGTTATACTGCTTTTGGCCAAAAAAATAAATTCGACGAAATATTAACTAGTAAGCATATTGGAAAAAAGTTCCAAGAAATGGTGCCAACTTATAATTACAATAAGATTTATAAAGAATGGTGGCATTTAACGCTTGAGGGCCAATCCGATATTTGTTGGCCAGGCAAGATCAACTATTTTGCTTTAAGCAGCGGTACCAGTGAAGCTGCAAGTAAGTATATTCCCGTTACAAACGATTTATTAAGAGGCAACAAAATCGTCATGATCAAGCAATTGATCAGTTTTTTAAAATATCGTGAAATACCCTTGTCTGCGATGGGGCGCGGTTGGCTTACTTTGGGTGGTAGTACAGATTTACAAAAGGGTGCGGGTTATTATGCAGGGGACTTAAGTGGCATCACTGCAAAAAAATCTCCTTTTTGGTTTCAGCCTTTTTACAAGCCTGGCAAAAAAATTGCTAAAGAACGCGATTGGAATAAAAAATTAAAAGAGATTGTAGAGAAAGCCCCTGAATGGGATATTAGTTTTGTGGTGGGGGTACCTGCGTGGATACAGATGTGTTTAGAAATGGTGATAGAGCGCTACAAACTTAATAACATCCACGAAATCTGGCCTAATCTAACTTTGTTTGTACATGGTGGGGTGAGTTTTGAGCCCTATAAACATGGTTTTGAAAAGTTATTAGGAAAACCGATTGAATATGTTGAAACCTATTTAGCAAGTGAAGGATTTTTAGCTTGGCAGGATAAACAAAATGCTGTTGGTATGCGCTTAACATACAACCAACATATCTTTTTTGAATTCGTTCCTTTTGACGAAAAAAACTTTGATGACTCTGGTGAAATGGTGGAAGAGCCCGAAGCCTTAATGATTCACGAAGTAGAAGAAGGCAGGGATTATGCCATTTTAATTAGTACACCTGCTGGTGCATGGCGTTATTTAATTGGGGACACGGTTCGCTTTATCGATAAAGCCAATGCAGAAATTATCATCACAGGAAGAACCAAACATTTTTTAAGCTTGGTGGGAGAACATTTGAGTGTAGACAATATGAACAAAGCTATTCAGTTGGTGAGTGAAGAATTAAATTTGTCTATCCCAGAGTTTACTGTAAGTGGTGAGCCTCATGGAAACTTTTTTGCACATCATTGGTATGTTGCATGCGATCAAAACATTGACGAAGTTTTATTAGCAGAAAAATTAGATGAAAAATTAATTCAACTCAATGACGATTATGATATTGAAAGAAAAAATGCACTTAAATCCATCCGCGTCTCTGTGCTGAAAGAAAATTGTTTTATGGGATTCATGGAAAGCAAGGGAAAAATTGGAGGACAGCATAAGTTTCCAAGAGTATTGAAAGGTGATATGCTTGCAGACTGGAAGCAATTTATAAAAAATCAAGGCCAATGCTAGTTGAGCCAATTTTAAAAGGTTTATTGTTAGGTCTTATTTTAAGCATTTCCATTGGGCCAGTTATTTTCGCAATTATCAAACAAAGTCTTACCAATGGAAAGCGATCTGGCTATGCATTTGTAGCAGGAGTTTCTAGTAGTGATTTTGTTTTACTTTTTATTTGCAATGTTTTTACTTCTTTATTTAATTTGGTGCTCAACCATAAATCAGCGATTGCTTTAGCAGGAGCGGGATTTTTATTAATCATGGGATTGTATACATTGTTCTTTAAAAAATTAAAATTAGAAAACATGGGTTCAGACGGAGTCAATAAAACCGTTAGTATTAAAGACCTGGTCTCTTCTTATTTTTCTGGCTTCTTAATGAATACACTTAATCCTAGTGTGTTTTTATTTTGGTTTGCTTGGACGGCCGCTATAAACAATAGTGCCGACAATACACCCAATCCAATTCAATATAAACTTGTTGTGTTTGGAACTTGCCTTGGATTTGTATTATTGTCTGATTTAATCAAAGTATTTTTAGCCGGAAAACTAAGGCCCAGGATAACTGAAAAAAATCTTCTTTGGATCAATCGCTTTTCAGGAATGATCATTTTAATCTTCAGCGCGATTCTTTTATATAGCGCGCTATTGATCTATTAATTAAAATAGGTCTCCCTTTCACAAACATTTATGCAATTTTGGTTCTTTTTAGTTGGCTTTATTGTAATTTAGACTTGTGAAAAAAATAACCCTTTTATTGTTTTGTACCTGCCTATTGGCAATGACTAATATAGTGGTAGGACAAACCGGAAACCTGCTTATTTTAAAAGACAAGGGCGTCACTATCAAGTCTTTTACAAAAGACAGCTACATTCAATTTGAATTTAGCAATCGTCAATGGATTACTGGGCAAATTCAATGGATTAAAAAAGACTCTATTCAGGTTAAACAATACACGCTCCAAACCATGATGACCCAATATGGTACTTATGGTCAAGATACATTAAGATTAGGAACACTCACATTGCACATCAACGAGATTCGTGCGTTTGCAAAAGACAAGGGTCGATACCAAAGCGTATTTGCCAATGGTACCTTTTTAAAGGTTGGTGGGGTTCTATATGGTGGATTAAACATCACCAATTCAATAATCAATAAAGAAGCTGTTTTTAGTTCACAAAATATACCTTCTATTGCAGGTGGTATTGTATCCTTAATTATTGGCAGATGGATGGCTAAAAAGAATCCACCCTACAGACCAATTGGTAAAAGATTTAGTGTAGAAATTTTATAAGTAGCGGTTTTTAAAAGAGGACTTGATACATCTATAATTGATATATTTTGATTAAAAAAATTAAGCGCATCGTTTGGTATCTGTTTGTTAGCTCATTACTCTATGTAGTTATTTTGCGTTTTGTATTTCCTCCCATTACCATTACCCAGTTGACCAATGTATTTGGCTTAGGATTAAAGAGGGACTATATTGCCTGGGAGCAGCTATCATATAATATTAAACTAGCCGCTATAGCTAGTGAAGATCAGGCTTTCCCCGATCACATAGGTGTAGACTGGGAGGCCATGGAAAAAAGCTTCAAACCAAAAAAGAAAAAAAAGAAATCTAGGATTCCAATAGGAGGAGGCGCTAGTACCATTACACAACAGGTTGCTAAAAATGTATTCTTATGGCAGGGTGGAAAATATGATAAATACATTCGTAAACTACCAGAATTTTATTTTACTTTTTTAATAGAACTCATTTGGGGTAAAAAAAGAATTTTAGAAGTGTATTTAAATGTGATAGAAACTGGTCCTGGTTGTTTTGGTGTTGAAGCGGCTGCGCAACATTATTTTAAAAAATCAGCAAAAAATTTAACACGGGCAGAAGCTGCGATGATTATAGCAGGCCTTCCTAATCCCAAGAAATTCACAGCACGTCCAATGACAAAAAGAGTTGCGTGGCGTTATCCACAAATACTAAGAGAAATGAACAATTTAGAAGGAGACGAAGACGTTCGAGATTTAATTAGAAAAAAATAGTGGGGTTTATCCACCTGTTCATGCACAATTTTTTATTTGGAGCAAGATATTGTGTATAAACCAGGCACTCTTGTGTATTATTTTTGGCTTTTAAATTTTTGGCAAATTTTCCTCTATTAATTGAATCGCATTTGCTGTGCGCTGTGCACCGACTCCAGAGACAATCCCCCATGGGGTATTTTGATTGATCAAAAGTTCTTTATATAGGGTAAACAATTCAATTCTAGGTCCAGCATCTGGATATTCGCGCATCTCGTCTGCAGTCCATGGTAGGTCTATATCACAGAGTAAGTAAAGATCATAACTACGCTGGTTGATTTGTTCTAAAATATAGTGATGACAATTATTAAACACATATTCACACCATACTTTCATCACATACATATCTGTGTCAACAATTAACTTCTTTGTAGTTGCCTGACTTTTATTGTCAGCATTATTTTGTTCTAATAGTTCAGTAGATTTTTCTTCGTTTTTGATTTGACCCATTGCGATGGTTAATAAATCATCATAGGTATACTTGGTTCCATATTCGGATAAATACTGTCTTGCATACTCGGGCGTCCAATTTGTTTTATAGTGCGCCGCTAGTGCAGCACAAAGCGTGGACTTTCCTGTTGACTCTGGACCTAGTACTACTATTTTTTGAATTGGTTTCATTGCTTCGCTTTTTTATTCCAAGTAATTAAACCTGCGATTGCTAAAATTAATAAAACTATAAATTGAAAACTTGTAAATGCATAGCCTTTGATAAAATAAAGCGGTATCGATGTTATATTGGTAATAATCCACCAGATCCAGCTTTCCACCTTCTTCTTTGCCATCAACCACATCGCAGTATAGGCTGACGCGCTTGCCAGTGCATCTGCCCAAGGAATCGCATCAGGTGCAAAATTATTTTTTAAAAATTCTAGTACAAAAAACAAGATGGCATAAAATCCTATAAAAACAAACACCTGCTGTATTCTTTGTGTAGTATTACTTGTGGTTATCTGTAAGGCGTTGGTCACTTGATCTTCTTTTTTTCTTGACCACCAATACCAGCCATAGATACTCATGATGGTATAATACAAATTCACGCTGGCTTCTCCTAGTAAATGTCCTTTATAGCTTAAATAAATAAAAAGGCTTGTGTTAATAATGCCGGTAGGAAACACTAAAATATTTTCTTTGCGGCTATACCAAACAGAAACAATGCCCATAATCACCGCAATAGCTTCTATCCATGTTGTTTGAATTAAACCATTGTATACCGCTATAAAAAACTCATTCATAGATTAGGATGCTTTCATTTTTTCTAATTGTAATTCCATTCTAAACATTTCGTCACGTAGCTTCGCGGCTTCCATAAAGTCCATCGCCTTGGCCATTTTTTCCATTTGCTTTTTAGTTTGCAAAATCGCTTTTTCCATTTGAGGAATCGTTTCGTATTGACTATTTGGTTCTGCAACCATATTCAGTCCATCGGTGGTACGTATATTGATATTGTCTTGACTAAATCCTTTAATATCCAATACTGCTGTTTGTTTCATTACCTGTTCTATTGACTTTACAATAGTGGTTGGTGTAATATTATGTGCTGTGTTGTACTGAATCTGTTTTGCTCTTCTACGATTGGTTTCATCAATTGTTCGCTGCATGCTCATGGTGATTTTATCGCCATAAAAAATAACACGACCCCTCACGTTTCTTGCTGCACGTCCAGATGTTTGGGTTAGGGACTTCTCGTTCCTTAAAAATCCTTCTTTATCTGCGTCTAAGACAACCACCAAAGAAACTTCTGGTAAGTCTAAGCCCTCTCTTAATAAATTCACACCTACCAATACATCAATCACGCCAAGTCTTAGTTCTCTTAATATTTCCACACGCTCTAATGCATCTATATCGCTATGGATGTATTTAGATTTAATATTGATTTTAGATAAGTAGCGATCCATCTCTTCAGCCATCTTTTTAGTTAAGGTGGTCACCAACACACGATCGCCCATTGCTACCTGCATGGCTATTTCATCTAGTAAATCGTCGATCTGGTTTTTTGTAGGACGTACTTCAATTGGGGGGTCTAATAATCCGGTTGGTCTTACTACCTGTTCTACTATTAATCCATCTGTTTTTTCTAGTTCATATTCTCCGGGCGTAGCGCTTACATAAATGGTTTGGCCAATCACCCGCTCAAACTCATTAAAATTAAGCGGCCTGTTGTCAATCGCGCTTGGGAGTCTAAAACCAAATTCTACTAAATTCATTTTTCTACTTCTATCCCCACCATACATGCCCGTTATTTGCGGTATGGTTACATGGCTTTCGTCAATCACACATAAGAAGTCTTTTGGAAAATAATCCAATAAGCAAAACGGCCTTGTGCCTGGCTTTCGTCGATCAAAAAATCTAGAATAGTTTTCTATCCCCGTACAATAACCCAACTCTCTAATCATCTCTATATCATACTCAACCCTTTCTTTTATCCTTGCAGCCTCTTGATGTTTTCCCACATTTTTAAAATACTCCACCTGTGCACGCAACTCATCCTGAATTTCTATAATAATTTCTTGAAGCATTTCTTTTGGCGCCATGTATAGGTTTGCAGGAAAGATAGCCGCGTTCTCCATAGGCTCAATTCTTTTTCCTGTTTCGATTTCTATACTTTCAATGGATTCAATTTCATCACCAAAAAAAGTAACACGATACCCATAATCAACATAAGGCAATCGTATGTCAATAGTGTCTCCGTTTACTCTAAAAGCACCACGATCAAAATCGGTAACCGATCTGTGGTATAAGCTATTTACAAGTGCGTGTAAAAATGCTTGGCGAGATAAAATCTGTCCCTGATGAATTCGAATAATACCGTTTTCATATTCGGTTGGGTTACCCATACCATAAATACAACTCACACTCGCCACTATAATAATATCCCTTCGGCCACTTAATAATTGTGCGGTTGCTTGAAGCCTCAGCTTATCAAGCTCCTCGTTAATACTTAAATCTTTTTCAATATAAACCCCAGATGTGGGTAGATACGCCTCTGGTTGGTAGTAATCATAATAGGACACAAAATAACCAACAGCATTATCGGGAAAGAATTGTTTAAACTCTCCATACAATTGTGCAACCAGGGTTTTATTATGGGTAAGTACAAGGGTTGGGCGTTGAACGTTTTGAATTAAATTAGCAATGGTAAATGTTTTACCAGAACCCGTCACACCTAATAGCGTTTGTTGCATATCTCCATTCAAGACAGCCTCTGTCAATTGTGCAATTGCGGCTGGCTGATCACCCGAGGGGGTGTAGTTGGATTGAAGCTTAAAAGGCATACACAAAGGTAAGCGCAAACCCTAAATATGCTTCGTAAAAATGGTAGATTAGAGTTTCCTGTTTAAATAATTTAAATAATCAGGTAGTTCATATGCATACTCCCCTTGCATAAAAGGTGAGGTTACAATAAAGTCGGCGGTGGTTCTATCACATGCCATTGGTAGGTTCCAGGCCACTGCAAGTCTTAATAAAGCCTTTACATCACTATCGTGTGGTTGAGCTTCCATTGGATCAAAAAAGAAAAATATCATATCTATATCACCGGTCGCAATCATGGCGCCAATTTGTTGGTCTCCCCCAAGCGGACCGCTCAATAATTTAACCACCGGCTGATCCAGGGCTTCTTCAATTAGCCTACCGGTTGTTCCTGTTGCAATTAGACTATGTTTAGACAACACTATTTTATTATGCACCGCCCATTCAATAATGTCCTTTTTTTTATTGTCATGCGCAATAAGCGCAATTTTTTTTCTTTTATCTAGTTTTCTGATGGATTTCATTGTAAGGTTTTATCATTAATCTTGTACCCTTTTTCCCATAATTGGTAATGATACTAAGATAACTAAAATAATGGTGGTTGGGAGATTAAATATTTTAAGAATAAAAAATAAGGAAATAATAAAAAGAGGATATGTAAAAAGAAGGATGGTAAATAAAACCGAGTCAAAAAACACGGTGTCTTTTGTTTTTTCTGCAACAAAGTTTTTTATCAAGTTATAAAACGGCATGTGAATTTTATAAAACAAATTATTTTTATTATATTTTGTTGGGGTTGTTGGAATTTGTATGTTTTGTTTTAATTGGTCAAAAATAATTTGATTAAATACAACGCGGTCTTTGCTGTTTTGTATTAGTGGTATATTGTTCATTTCAGAGATATCTAAATTAACTGTTTTACCAATCCCCCTAAATTGATTAAATGCAATACCAGCAATATGGATATTTGGATGTACGTTTATTTTTTGAACGCCTTCTAAAATCCTTGCGGTACCTTTTTTAAATGGTTGTAATTCGTTGCTATTAATACAAATTCCTTCGATAAAAATTAATACAGCATAACCCTTACTTAGTAAATCGATGGATTTATTAAATGCATAATCATTTAAGTGTAAAAACTCCTTTCCTTCTCTTAGCCTGTAGACGGGGATCATGTTTAATGATTCTAAAAAAAATCGGTGAATCGGTTTTTTAAAAGCGTCCCCTCTTGCTAAAAAATAAACCCTTCGCTTATAATAGGATCCTATAATTAAAGCATCTAAAAATGAATTTGGGTGGTTTGCTATTATTAATAACGGACCAGTTGTTTTAAATAGTTGTTTGTTTTTAAGGTGAATCTTATGACAGAATAACCATAAACCCGCTTGAATTAATATTTTTAATAATTGCACCACCCTATAAATATAAAAAAACCGCATCACAAATGATGCGGTCATTACCTACTAACCTTAAAAAACACGTTTATATCGACTAATGTGTTGCAGCCGCTTCTACTTTAGCGGCAATTTTAGCTCTAATTTTTGCCTCTATTTCATTAGCCATCTCTGGATTATCATGTAAAATTGTTTTAACTGAATCTCGTCCTTGGCCTAGTTTGTTTCCTTCATAACTAAACCAACTACCGCTCTTGTTAATAATTTCTAATTCTACTCCCATATCAATAATTTCTCCAATTTTACTAATACCCTCTCCAAAAATAATTTCAAATTCTGCAGCTCTAAATGGTGGTGCTACTTTATTTTTAACCACTTTTACTTTCACTCTATTACCAATTGCTTCATCACCATCTTTAATTTGTGCCATTCTTCTAATATCTAAACGAACAGAGGCATAGAATTTTAAAGCATTTCCTCCTGTGGTTACTTCTGGATTACCAAACATTACACCAATCTTTTCGCGTAATTGGTTAATGAAAATACAAACCGTTCCAGTTTTATTAATTGTTGCTGTTAATTTTCTCAATGCTTGAGACATTAATCTTGCATGTAATCCCATTTTAGAATCTCCCATTTCTCCTTCTAATTCACTTTTTGGAACAAGTGCGGCAACCGAGTCAATCACAACCACATCAATAGCACCTGATAAAATCAAACGATCGGCAATTTCTAAAGCTTGCTCACCATAATCAGGTTGAGACACTAAAAGGTTATCTACATCTACTCCTAAACGTTTTGCATAGGCACTATCAAATGCATGTTCTGCATCAATTATTGCACACATTCCACCTTTTTTTTGTGCTTCTGCAATCACATGAATTGCCACAGTTGTTTTACCAGAAGATTCAGGTCCATAAATTTCAATAATTCTTCCTTTAGGTAATCCACCTATTCCTAACGCAGTATCTAATCCAATTGAACCTGTTGAAATAACTTCTTGAGGCTCTTGACTGCGCTCATTCATCATCATTACACTTCCTTTACCATAATCCTTATCGATTTTATCGATGGTTAATTTTAGGGCTTTTAATTTTTCTGCGTTACTCATAGCTTGTCGTTTTATGTTTTAATTTAAATTGAATGTGAAGATAGGGATAAATTGTTAATAAACTAAAATTTTTAGTATTTTTTTACTAATTTGATTAGTTTTTATATTTATCCAGTCATTAATTTTATATAAAACATTGATTTTTAATTATTTATAATATTTTTTTACTTTAGTAATAAATTTAGTATTTATTTATTTATCTTTTTCAAGTATTAATCTAGTGGTTTAAATAGGTATTTCATATGATCCAATAAAAGTAGTTTATTTTTAATAATAGCTTCAAATGGCAAATGTGTATTACTACCGTAGTATTCTTTATTAATACATTTATATAAATCAACTAATACTATTACGGCTGTTAATATCTTAATAACTTAGTTATTCACTTGTAAAGCATTTTGATTTAGCCCAATTTTGACATATTAATACATCCTAAAATCCTTACCAGTGTAAAAATGCATTAGTTTTATTATTTTAATTTTATATATATAATTTGAAAGCCTTTTTAAATAATCACAGCTTATCCACTGTTAATTAACGGGTATAAACTAACTATACTTTTATATAAAATCTACTTATTAATATTTCCAAATCTGCTTTTACTATTATTATACCCATTTATTTCATCAAAATTGGGGCTTATCCACTGTTTTTTTATTTATCCACCTGTCCTTTGTGTATTTTAATCTAGATACAAATGAATTTCGTTCATATAATATACTAAATTTGCTGCCTATATAATTATAAGCTACATATGTCTATTATTCAGAACATTCGTGATAAAGGTGCTTGGATCATCTTTACAATTATTGTAATCGCTTTAGTTGCCTTTGTTTTACAAGACGGCATCGGTAAACAAGGTAATACTATGGTTTCGGAATTAGGAACCATAAATGGTTTAAGTATTAGTAAAACAAATTTTGAAGAGAAATTAGAAATCCAAGTTCAAAACTATGCATCTCAAGGTGTTAAACGTGAACAGCTTATTGGGTTCTTATGGAATCAAGAAGTTGACCGCGCTTTATTTATGACAGAAGAAAAAAAGTTAGGCATCTCGGTTGGTGTAAAAGAACTTTCGGATGTTTTATTCGGTACTGAATCTCCATTTAAACAAGAATTCACCGACCCTAATACAGGGGAGTTTAAAGTGAATGATGCTAAGCAGGCGATTGCTCAAGTGAAAAAAAGTAAAAATCAGGAGCAAATTAATCAGATCGAGAAGATGTATATTGAACCATCTATTGAAAATAGATTGAGAAATAAATACCAAGCACTTATTGTAAAAGGAGTCCAGGTTCCAACTTGGATGATACAAAAACAATACAACGAAAGTAATAGCATTGCAAATATTAATATCGTTGGTATACCATATGCTAGTATTTCTGACAGTGCAATAAAAGTTACAGACGACGAGATTGCTACTTACATCAAAGAAAACCCAGCGGCATATCAAGTGGAAGAGGCAAGTAAATCAATTAATTTTGTTGGTTTTTCAGCAGCGCCCACTAGCACAGATTCAAACACTGTTTTAAATACCGTTTCTGCACTAAAAGAAGATTTTCAGGCAGCACAAGACCCAGCTGCATTTTTAAACAAAGCTGGCTCTGATTTACCTTATTATAATAGCTACATCAGTTTAAAGTCTTTACAGGTTCCAAACAAAGAGGCAATTATTGCCGCAGGTGTTGGAAATACGTATGGCCCTTATGTGGATGGAAAAAATTATACAATCGCAAAAGTGATTGGTGTTAAGCAATGGCCAGATAGCGCTAGTGTAAGACATATATTAATTGCAACAGCTGGACAAAATGGACAAATTATTCGCGACGATAGTGCCGCTAAGAAATTAATTGACAGTATAAAATCTGCGATAGCCGGCGGTGTTTCATTTGATGAAATGGTTTTAAAATATTCTGATGACGCGGGAAGCAAGGAAAAGGGTGGAAAATACGAGATGTTTCCACAAGCACAAATGGTAGGACCATTTAATGATTTTTCTTTTGATAATTCAATTGGCTCAAAAGGGGTTGTAAAAACTGATTTTGGATATCATTATATTGAAGTTTTAAAACAAACACCAAGAAGCGCTGCTTATAAAATTGCCTATTTATCAAAAGCAATTCTTCCAAGTAGCGAAACAATTGGGGTGGTGTCTGCTGCAGCTGCCGCTTTTGCAAGCACAAGTAAAGATGTAAAATCCTTCAACCAAGAAGCGGTTAAATTAAATAAACAAACCTTCCCAGCATCAGGCATTAAGCTGATGGATTTTGAAATTGCTGGTATTGGTGAATCAAGAACGCTTGTACGCTGGGTCTTTGAAAAAGACCTAAATGCTGTTTCTGAACCAATCGAAGTGGGCGACAGTTATTATGTTGCTATCATTACAGGAGAAGAAAAGGTGGGACTTGCATCAGTTACATCAGTAAAACCACAAATCGAAGGAATTTTAAGAGACCAAAAGAAAGCCATACAAATTAAACAAAATTTTAAGGGCAACACAATTGAAGAGATTGCAGCAAGTGCAAAAACAATCATACAACCCGCCGATAGCATCAACTTTAATTATTCAACGATCCCTGGTATTGGAAATGAGCCAAAACTTGTAGGCGCTGCATTTAATAAAGCGTTTTTAAATAAACCAAGTGCGCCGATTTCGGGAAACGCAGGTGTTTTTGTAATTAGTGTAAGATCTCAAGGAGCAAAGGCTGCTACACAAGACCTTGCTAGTTTTGAGGCGGACTTAATCAACAGAACAAGATCGGTGATATACAGAACTAATATTGGATTGAAAAAAGTGGCAAAGATCCAAGATAACCGCACGAAGGTATATTAGTAGATAATTAATATTTTTAAAACCCTCGATTTATCGGGGGTTTTTTATTCGCTTTTCGAAACAAGATTTCTCATTGGTTTCTAAAAAACAATCTAATTTTACAACATGTCAGAAACATTAATTAATAAAGTAGCGGAGAGCGGTTTAATTAGTTTAGACCTTGCTCAATATATCCCCAACATTGATATTGTTGTTTTTGATATTAAACCATTTTTATTTAAGGAGTTAATTCTTAAAGAGAAAGACTTTCGCGCTAGTTTAGCCACGACAGATTGGTCCCAATATGAAAATAAAATTGTAGGTATTTTCTGTAGCACAGATGCTATTATTCCAATGTGGGCAAACATGTTAATTGTGGCTAACTTATCACCCTATGTAAGGTCTATTTATTTTGGTGATGAAAATAAAACAAGAGAACTAGTCTTATTAGAAGAGATACAAAAAATAGATCCATCTACATTTACAGACCAACGTGTTGTGGTCAAAGGCTGTGGTGACAAACCTATTGGAGAATCTGCGTTTATTGCAATTACACAAAAATTACGCCCGGTTGTTAAAAGTATTATGTATGGCGAACCTTGTTCTACCGTACCAGTTTATAAAAAGAAATAAATAGCGAAGCGTTTATACTAAGCCTTATTTAAGATTTCTTTTTTTCATCAGGCGCCTTCGCGCCTTCTTCTTTAAAATAATTACACCTTTCAATTTCTAATCTTACATCCTCAGGAACAAGGTAGCGTATTGTGATGCCTTCCTTACAATTATTTCGAATTAGTGTTGCTGATAATTCCAACATAGGCGCTTCTAGGTATTGCATATTTGCGCCATAATTTTCTGTGATATCGAAACCGGGTCGTCTGTACACAATGAACTGATAATTTTTTACAAGTGTTTCAAAATTCTTCCACTTTGGTAAATTTTGAAAACTATCACCTCCCATGATGACATAAAATTGATGCTGTGGAAACTTTTCTTCTAAATACGTTAAGGTATCAATGGTATAAGAAGGCTTTGGAAGCTTAAACTCTATGTCGCTTACCTTAATCTGATCATCATTTTCGACTGCCAATTGAGCCAAATGCAAACGATCATATTCATTTAATAAACTTGATTGGGTTTTGTGAGGATTTTGAGGAGACACGACTAGCCAAATTTGTTGCAAATCGGTGTGATTGGCGATATAACTAGCCACCATTAAATGTCCATGGTGAATGGGGTTAAATGAACCGAAAAATAGACCAATTTTCATCTCAAAATATTGAATTTCAGTTAGTTAGACATATTCTAAGTAATAATAATACCCTCTGCTTCGTCGTTTCTTAAGCTTAATTGATAGCCAGCAACCGATATTGATATAGGATCTCCAAGCGGTGCAATTTGTTCTACTCGAATTGTTTCACCAGGAATACAACCCATCTCCATTAACTTTAAAAATATTTCATCATTTTCAAAGGAGTGAATCACGCCAGTTTCCCCAATTTTTAAATCCGACAATTTCTTCATAATAGAGCACAAAGATACCATTGTTTATATTTAAGTACTTACGAAATATGGAGCATTAAATTTCGTTATAAATACAATCACTATCAATGTTTTATGGACAGGACTATTTTTTTTAACAATGCGGATAAGGGCACTACCCTTAGGTTTAGGACAAAGCTAAAAACTTTTATCGGTAAGCAGTGTCTGAAAGAGGGGGTTATGATAGAGGCCCTACAATATGTTTTCTGTTCGGATGCTTATCTATTAGACATCAATAAGCGATTTTTGCAACACGACTTCTACACAGACATTATCAGCTTTGATCTTTCCGAGCAAAAGGGAAGCCTGGTTGGAGATGTTTATATCAGTATTGAACGTGTGAAGGAAAATGCAAAAACAGAAGGCAATTTGTATATGCACGAGCTGTTAAGGGTGATTTTTCATGGTGCATTGCATTTTTGTGGATATAAAGATAAAAAACCAGCAGATGTAAAGGTCATGCGGTCAATGGAAGATAAATGGCTGAAAGCGTATTTGAAAACAATCGGTTCGTAAGTGTTCCACGTGGAACACCAGAGAACCACCTATGAACATAATGATTGAGAAAATACACCTATCCCTTGGCTATACGCTCGCTTCGCTCGAAGTTTCGCTACGGAATAGTATATTATTCTCAATGACCTCTTGTTTTAATGTGGATGTATATTATGGCCTAGCATTGCTCCAATGAGTGAAGCTTAGAAAACAATACAAATATTCGACGAACATTCGAGCAGCGCGAGCTGAGAGACGAATATTTCGGTATTTTTTCTAAGTCATATGTTTAAAGAGTGAATAGTATATTTTCTCAATCTATACAGTGTAGAAGTACAATTTTAGACAGTGCTTATTAATAGAGGAAAAAATACAAAGTGTTCCACGAGAAAACACGAAGTGTTTGATATTCCATATAAATTAATGACGTTCCACGTGGAACGTCATTAATTTAGTAAAAGCATCTTATCTTTGCACCCTTATGTTTCCAAAATACAATGTCATAGTAGTAGGAGCGGGCCATGCTGGTTCTGAAGCAGCAGCAGCCGCGGCCAACATGGGCTCTAGGGTCTTGTTGATTACTATGAATATGCAGACCATTGCTCAAATGAGTTGTAATCCAGCGATGGGTGGTATTGCCAAGGGTCAAATTGTGAGGGAGATAGATGCGATGGGTGGATACAGTGGAATTGTCTCAGATTTAAGCACGATTCAGTTTAGGATGTTGAATAAAAGTAAGGGACCTGCAATGTGGAGCCCTAGGGCACAGAACGATCGACACCTATTTGCTAGCAAATGGAGAGAGATGTTAGAGCTTACGCCGAATGTAGATTTTTACCAAGACTCTGTAAATGAACTAGTTATAAAGAATGGAAAGGCTTGTGGTGTTAAAACAAGCATGGGACATGAAATTTTAGCCGACGCTGTAGTGATCACTAGCGGCACTTTTTTAAACGGCATCATGCACATTGGAGAAAAGCAAATGGGCGGAGGCCGCGTGGCAGAAAGAGCAGCCACTGGCATTACAGAACAGCTTGTTTCTTTTGGCCTAGAATCAGATAGACTAAAGACGGGCACGCCCCCAAGAGTAGACGGAAGAAGCTTGGATTATTCTAAAATGGAAGAACAAAAAGGAGACGACGATGTGGTAGGCTTTAGTTATTTGGATATTCCAAGAGTAAAAGCAGCAGATCAGCGCTCATGTTGGATTACTTATACAGATCCTATTGTACACGATATATTAAAAACTGGATTTGACCGAAGCCCAATGTACCAAGGCCGTATAGAAGGCGTGGGTCCAAGATACTGTCCAAGCATTGAAGATAAAATTAATCGATTTGCGGACAGAGAAAGACATCAATTATTTGTTGAGCCAGAAGGCTGGAACACAGTAGAGGTCTATGTTAATGGGTTTAGTACTAGTTTACCAGAAGAGGTGCAATACGAAGCCCTTCGTAAGGTTCCTGGTTTTGAAAAAGCAAGAATGTTTCGCCCAGGCTATGCGATTGAATATGATTTTTTCCAGCCCACTCAATTAAGGTATACGCTAGAAACAAAAGCCATTGAAAATTTATATTTTGCCGGACAAATTAACGGAACCACCGGCTACGAAGAAGCTGCTTGTCAAGGGATGATGGCAGGGATGAATGCACATTTAAAAATCAACAAAAAAGCACCATTTATTTTACAAAGAAGTGATGCTTATATTGGTGTATTAATAGACGACTTAATTAGTAAGGGTACCAACGAGCCTTATAGAATGTTTACATCTAGAGCAGAGTTTAGGACGCTATTACGTCAGGACAATGCAGACCTAAGATTAACAGAAATATCCTACAATTTAGGTTTAGCAAGTATCGATCGCATGCGTAAGGTGCAAGACAAAAACAATCACGTAGCAGAGATTAAAAACACCTTGAATACGCACTCTATTGAGCCACATGAAATCAATGGATTCCTTGCTACCATTGACTCTGCAGAGATGACCGAAAAACAAAAAGCAGCAAAATTAGTTTTAAGACCTAATATTAGTTTACAACAATTAATGGACCACTCGGCTTCATTAAATGAAAAACTTCAAGGAAACGAGCCGGATTATTTAGAGCAAGCAGAGATCCAGGTGAAGTACGAAAGATATATAGAGAAAGAAAAAGAAATCGTGGAACGAATGTCTGCCTTAGAGCACAAGGTTATACCAGATAGTTTCGACTATGATAAATTGCCCGCACTATCTATTGAAGCGATGCAGAAGTTTAAAAAAATTAGACCAATTACAATTGGACAGGCTAGTAGAATTAGTGGCGTGAATCCAAGTGATGTTCAAATTCTGATGGTATACATGGGTCGATAATGCATCCAATTATTCCCTTCACCATTTATCAAAAAAAAGTAAGTTCCTCTTATTTGAATCATTGTTTTTAGTAGCTTTAGAAAGAAGAGCTTTTTCCATTCCCCAATATTTTTTGGGTGAAAAAATGGGCTTTATTTTTTTATTCAAAACTAAAATCAACCGCGTATGAGGAAGATTATTTCATCACTTTTTTTGCTTGTATTTGGAGCAACTGCATTTGCGCAGGAGACTTTTCCAATTAACGGAGTGAGAGACTTGAGAACGGGTGTGTATGCATTTACCAATGCAACCATCATTCAAAACGAAAAAACTAAAATTGAAAAAGCAACACTTGTAATTAAGCAAGGTAAAATTGTTGCCGTTGGTGCAACAGTAGAAATTCCTAAAGAAGCAATTGTTGTTGACTGTAATGGTAAGTTCATCTATCCAAGTTTTGTAGATCCTTTAACGGACTATGGTGCAAATACACCAAAGCGATCTGCAGCAGGATTTAATTTTGGCGCACCAGGACAGTTTCTTTCTAATAAAACTGGCGCGTATAACTGGAATCAAGCTATTAAGCCAGAAGTGAATGCAGTAGAGACTTTCAGCATTGACGAATCGGCAGCAGCGGGTTTTAGAAACAATGGTTATGGTGTTGTAATGACACATGTGAAAGATGGTATTGCAAGAGGAACAGCTGCGGTGGTTACCTTGGCTGGCACAAACGAAAATCAAAGTATTTTAAAATCAAAAGCGGCACAAGTTTTTTCTTTTGATAAAGGAATATCAACACAAACTTATCCAAGCAGTTTAATGGGTAGCATCGCTTTATTGCGTCAAACTTATTTAGATGCAAAGTGGTATGCCACTAAACCAGCTTCTGAGGGTGTGAATTTATCACTTGAAGCTTTTAACGCCAACGCGAGTTTGCCTCAAATTTTTGTGGCTGACGATAAGTGGTCTACCCTAAGAGCAGATCGTATTGCGAAAGAATTTGGAACACAATATATTATTAGAGGTGCCGATAATGGTTACCAAAGAATAGACGAGTTGGCTAAAATAAAAGCGTCTTATATATTAGGTCTTGATTTTCCTGCTGCAATGGATGTAGAGGACGCAAACGACGCAAGGTTTGTTGCTTTATCAGAGATGAAGCACTGGGAATTGGCACCAACTAATCCTGCTGCATTTGAAAAAGCGGGCATTAGCTTTAGTATCAGTACGTCTGATATGAGAGACAGTAAGCAGTTTTTAGCAAATCTTAGAAAAGCGGTTCAATACGGACTTTCTGAATCAAAAGCATTAGAAGCATTAACCAAAACACCTGCACAACAAATTGGGGTATACGATCAAGTGGGTTCATTAGAAGTAGGTAAATTGGCTAATTTTTTAATTACCACAGAACCTATTTTTAATAGCAGTGCAAAAATTATTGAAAACTGGATTCAAGGAAACAAGTATGATGTGAATGGGTCAGAGTGGAATAATTTTGCTGGCAAATATAAATTAACAATCAATAATGCTGGAACAAAAACAGACTACATGGTTGAGCTTAAAAAAGACTTATCAGCGAATATTATTGGAACAGACACATTAGCTGCAAAAATTGCAGTGAGCGAAACTTTGGTGAAGATTAGTTTTCCAGAGAAAAAGGGTCGTGGTGTTGAAAGCATTCGCTTAAGTGGTGTCATTGCAAGCGGTGCTTGGAATGGATTTGGAACAGATACAAAGGGCGGCAAGCTAACTTGGTCTGCAAGTCTTGTTACTCCTGCAGTTGCTGTTGTGGAAGAAAAGAAAGCGGCAGAGCAGGTGAAATTAATTTCAAAAGTAACCTATCCGTTTGTTGGATTAGGAAACGAAGTAATGCCACAACAAGAGACCATCTTAATTAAGAATGCTACGGTATTGACAAACGAAAAAGAAGGCACTTTACAAAATACAGATGTGCTTTTAAAAGCGGGTAAAATTGCAAAAATTGGAAAGGCATTGACAGAGGCGGGTGCAAGAGTGGTAGACGGTACCGGTAAATATTTAAGCGCTGGTATCATCGACGAACACTCGCATATTGCTGCATTGTCAATTAACGAAGGTGCACAATCTACTACAGCAGAAGTAAGAGTGGGAGACAATATGAATCCAGAGGATATTAATATCTATCGTCAATTAAGTGGTGGTGTAACTTCTTCTCACATCCTTCACGGAAGTGCGAACACAATTGGCGGTCAAACGCAATTGATTAAACTAAGATGGGGAACGACAGATGAAGGATTGAAATTTGCAGGCGCAGATCCATTCATCAAGTTTGCTTTAGGCGAAAACGTAAAGCGCACGACATCTACTAGTAACAATCGTTTTCCTGATACGAGAATGGGCGTTGAAGAAGTATTGACAGACGCATTTGATAAAGCGGTGGACTATCAAAAAGCAATGAAAGCAAATCCAACGACTACAAGAAGAGACCTAGAATTAGAGGCGTTGACCGAGATTATGAATAAAAAACGTTTTATCACTTGTCACTCTTATGTACAAACTGAAATTACCTATGCGATGCGCGCGGTTGAAAAATTCAAAGCACAGGGCTATGATTTTAACATCAACACCTTCACGCATATTTTAGATGGATACAAGGTTGCGGATAAAATGAAATTACACGGAGCTAGTGCAGCAACCTTCTCTGACTGGTTTGCATATAAAACAGAAGTGATTGATGCGATTGCTTACAATGCGGCAATTATGCATAATGTAGGTGTGAACACGGTGATTAATTCTGATGATGCTGAAATGGCACGCAGACTGAATCAAGAAGCTGGCAAGGCAGTTAAATATGGTGGCGTATCTGAAGAAGATGCACTGAAGATGGTTACCTTAAATCCTGCAAAAGCGCTTCATGTTGACAATAAAGTAGGAAGTATCAAAGTGGGTAAAGATGCAGATGTAGTATTATGGAGCGAGCATCCATTAAGTATTTATGCAAAATCTTTATATACCATTGTAGATGGTACTGTTTATTTTGATCGTGAAAAAGATGCGGAGCGTAGCAAACAAGTGACTGCTGAAAGAACGAAGCTGATCCAAAAAATGTTAGGCGATAAAAGAGCCGGCATGCCAACAAGACCAGCTACACCAACTACGCAAATATTATTAGAGTGTGGAGACCATGATCACAACGAAGGTCTTAACACTATTTACGAATCTCAAAAAAACTAAACCATGCAAAAGAAATATATAAGCATTTTTGCTCTTGCGTTGTTAGGTTTAACCGCAAGTGCACAAGACAATGTGTATCCAGCTGCTGCACAAAAAGGTGTTACAGTAATTACACATACCACAGTTCATATAGGAAATGGAAACACTTTGACAGACGCGACGGTTGCGTTTGAAAATGGAAAAATTATAGGCGTAGGCAATGTTGCTATTCCGGCTGGTGCGACAGTCATTGACGGAACAGGCAAGCAAGTTTATCCAGGTTTGATTCTGCCAACCTCTGATTTAGGACTAAGAGAAATTAGTGCTGGAGTGAGAGGTAGCAATGATCATACAGAAATTGGTGAAAACAATGCGAACATTAGATCAATCGTAGCATACAACACAGATTCAAAAATTATTGGTGTATTGCGTGAGAATGGTATTTTGTTAGCAGGTGTTGCACCAGAAGGCGAATTGATTGAGGGCCAAGCAAGTGTAGTACAATTAGACGCATGGAATTATGAAGATGCTGCCTATAAAATGGACAATGGACTGTATATTAATATGCCAAGTCTGATGCCACGTCGTGGTGGTCGTATGGCTTTTATGCGCCCAGGTCCTGGAGGCGATCCGGTGAAAGCGGCGATGGAAAGGATAGAAACCATCAAAACATTTTTTACAGATGCTAAAGCCTACTACCAAGAAAAAACACATGCTGCAAATAATTTAAAATTAGAAGCCGTGCGTGGTTTGTTTGAAGGCAAGCAAAAATTATTTGTTCGCGCAAACGAAGTAAAGCAAATGTTACTGGCGATGGACCTTGCAAAATCATTCGGATTTAAATTGGTGATTGTTGGTGGAACAGAAGCCTATCAGATTGCAGATTTATTAGCCGAAAATAATGTACCAGTGATTTTAGATCGCCAACACTCTTTGCCTTCTATGGAAGATGACGACGTGGATCAACCCTATAAAACACCAGCAGCTTTGCAAAAAGCAGGTGTATTATTTTGTTTAAACGATACGCACGATCAAAGTCGTTTTCGTAACCTTGCTTTCAACGCTGGAACAGCTGCTACTTATGGTTTAACAAAAGAACAAGCACTTTCTGCGGTGACATTCAATCCAGCTAAAATTTTAGGGATCGATGACAAGGCTGGCACCATTGAAATGGGAAAAGACGCGAACCTTTTAATTGTGAATGGTGATTTATTAGACATGAAGTCTAGTGTGATTGCCCATGCTTTTATCCAAGGTCGTAAAGTGTCATTAGATAATAAAGGCAAACAATTATACGAGCGTTATAAGCACAAGTATCAATTGAAATAACCCCAATTCCATTCGTTTATAATGCTATTTTTAATGGCTTTGTAAACCTGGAAAAATAAGTTTCCTCCCAGCTCGGTAAATCTGAACTGGGAGGATTTTTTTTGGCTAACTTAGCACCATGTCTAAAAAACTCTATCTACTAGATGCACTGGCCTTAATTTATAGGGCCTATTATGCACTCATCCGCACCCCAAGAATTACCAGCACCGGCATCAATACCAATGCGCAATTTGGTTTTACCAATACCCTATTAGAGATTATAAAAAAGGAAAACCCTTCCCATATTGCCGTATGCTTTGATACGCATGCACCTACAGAAAGACATACCGACTTCACAGACTATAAAGCCAACAGAGAAGCAGCCCCCGAGGATTTATTAAGCTCACTACCCCACATTAAAGCCATCATTGAAGGGTTTAATATTCCTGTGGTAGAATGCGATGGTTATGAGGCAGACGATGTGATTGGCACTTTGGCTTGGCAGGCTGCAGACATGGGCTACGAAGTGTATATGGTCACACCCGATAAAGACTATGGTCAATTATTGGTAAAAGACAATGTGTATATGTGGAAGCCGCCTGCATTTGGTAATGAAAGAGAAATTTTAGATGCCGAAAAAATAAAAGCCAAATGGGATATCGCTCGTGTAGATCAAGTGATAGACATGTTGGGCTTAATGGGTGATGCAGCAGATAATATTCCAGGTATACCTGGCGTGGGTGAAAAGACCGCAGCTAAATTATTAAAAGAGTATGATACGCTAGAGGGCGTATTAGCGAATGCAGATAAGATCAAAGGCGCGATGGGTGAAAAAGTGAGAGCTGGAAAAGCATCTGCTATCATGAGTAAAAAATTAGCCACCATCATTACCAATGTGCCGGTGCAGTTTCACGAAGAAGATTATCAATTATCTGAAAAAAATATACCTGCATTAACTGAAATTTTTAATTTACTTGAATTTAAGACCCTTGGCAAACGCATACTGGGTGGTGATTTCGAAGTTGTGGTAGCGCAAGACCCCGAAGTGCAAACAGATTTGTTTGGTAACGAAGTCAAAACAAAAAAGCCTAGTGTAAAAACAAAAACAATTGTCCTTGATTCTGAAACAGGAACACAATCTGTATTAGAACCCAATGACGAACCCGGCAATCCTGGTTATGAAGAAGAAGAAGCTGCATCAGACTTACCAAAATTAATTGCCAATAAAAATATTGAAAATACTTCACATACTTATGAAACCATTATTGGCGATGAGGCGATTGAATCTTTTATAAAAAAGATAATAGCTAAAAAAGAAATCTGTATTGATACAGAAACAACGGGCATTGACGCCAACAATGTGCAGTTAGTTGGATTAAGTTTTTCAAACACAACGCATACGGGATTTTATTTGCCTGTTGCGAACGATGGCGACGGCGACGATGGAGCAAAACATATCTTGAATAAACTGAAGCCCTTATTTGAAGATGAAACCATTACATGGATTGGACAAAATTTAAAATATGATTTCTTAGTCTTAAAATGGTATGGTGTAATTTTAAAAGGCAAGACTTTTGATACCATGCTAGCGCACTATGTGATAGAGCCAGAAGGCAGGCGCAGCATGGATATCCTGAGCGAACAGTTTTTAGGATATGCGCCAGTGAGTATTCAAACCCTGATAGGAAAAAAAGGAAAAAACCAAGGTACGATGCGTGATGTTCCGTTGGATCAAATCACCGAGTACGCTGCAGAAGATGCGGATATTACTTTTCAATTAAAAGAATGCTTTGAACCCTTGTTGACCAAACGCGAAGTCAAGCGTGTCTTTGAAGAAGTCGAAAATCCGTTGATGCAGGTATTGGTGGATATGGAATTTGAGGGGGTGAAAGTAGATGAACAATTTTTGAATGAGTATAGTAAGGTATTAGAATCGGATATTAAAATAAGCGAAGAGCGTGTGTTTGAACAAGCGGGTGTGCGTTTTAATCTTGCATCTCCAAAACAATTGGGCGAAGTCTTATTTGATATTTTAAAGATTGATCCAAAAGCAAAGAAAACAAAAACGGGTCAATACGCTACAGGAGAAGACGTGCTAGCAAAATTGGCAGCAAAACATAAAATTGTAGATGACATTTTAAATTTCAGAGAACTAAGTAAATTAAAATCTACTTATGTAGATGCACTGCCAGCCATCGTCAATCCTAAAACCGGAAGAATCCACACCAGCTATGCGCAAGCAGTTGCTGTGACAGGAAGGCTAAGTAGCACCAATCCAAATTTGCAAAACATACCCATTCGTTCAGAGCGTGGAAGAGAAGTTCGAAAAGCATTTATCCCGAGAGACCCTGCTCGTATTTTAGTGAGTGCGGATTATTCTCAAATTGAATTAAGGGTGGTTGCCGCTATTAGTGGTGATCCAAATATGTGTGATGCATTTAAAAAAGGAAAAGACATCCACACAGCAACGGCTGCAAAAGTATATGGGATAGCCGAAGCAGAAGTGACAAAAGAACAACGCTATAAAGCCAAGAGTGTCAACTTTGGTATTATTTACGGACAGGGGGCTTTTGGCCTAGCAGAAAACCTAGGTATTTCAAGAACAGAAGCAAAAGAGATCATTGATAATTATAAAAAAGAATTTCCCAATATTCAATTGTACATGGACCAGCAAATCAATAAGGCAAAAGAACAAGGCTTTGTTGAAACTTTAATGGGTCGTAAGCGTTGGCTAAGAGATATCAACTCTTCTAATTTTACAGTGCGTGGATTTGCTGAGCGTAATGCCATCAACTCCCCTATTCAAGGTTCTGCGGCAGATATGATTAAGCTGGCGATGATTAAGATCCATCAAGAAATGAAAAAGCAACATTGGGAATCAAAAATGATTTTACAAGTGCATGATGAATTGGTTTTTGATG
>CAMAQL010000003.1 GCA_945860605.1 Chitinophaga pinensis | reverse complement strand
GAGGTTTTCCTAAAAGACCATGTTTTACTTTATTTTGATAACAATCAGTTCTAGACCATTGGTTTTTTACCAATTTTTATGAATATTTGCACTAATAAAAAAATAACCTATGCAATTCCCAGCAGACTTACGTTACACAAAAGACCACGAGTGGATTAAATTAGAAGGCAATACCGCTACGATTGGTATCACAGACTTTGCGCAAGGCGAGTTAGGAGATATTGTCTACATAGATATTAATACTATTGGAACTACTTTAGCTGCAGAAGCCGTATTTGGTACTGTAGAAGCGGTGAAGACAGTAAGTGATTTATTTTTACCTATCGCTGGCACGGTCTTAGAAGTGAATCCAGCTTTATCAGCTCAACCAGAATTGGTAAATACCGATGCATATGGAGCAGGTTGGATGATTAAAATGACTGTAAGCAATCCAGCAGATGTGGATGCATTGCTTACGAGCGAAGCCTATGCGCAGTTGGTGCACTAAACCAACCTTTATGAAATACCTTATTTGGGTGATCGCAGAAATCGCACTCGTATTTGTATTGCTGAGCCTTCCTGGCAGTAGCTTTACAGATCGAACTGGATGGTTGTACCTTTTACCAATTGACAAGATTGTGCATGTGATTTTATTTGGTTCGCTGGCCTGGTCCTTCTATTGTTTTTTTGATCATACCACCATACAAGCTCTAAAATCGGTCCGAGTTCAAGCCTGGGCCATGATTTTCTGTATTGTGTATGGGATTGCAATGGAATACTACCAAAAATGGTATGTGCCTAGCAGAGGATTCGAAGTAAAAGATATGATTGCAGATGCCGCTGGGGTATTATTCGCATTGCCACTATATCAATTGTGGAAGAAAAGACAATAATTTGTATTTTTAACTGAAACCTAATACCAATGCAACAATGGGGATAGAACAAGATATACAACAAGCTAGTTTCAGAAATGAGTTTCAGAAGATGGGCATCAATCTCCTTTTCACTGCCAATTGGTTGAATGAACAAATTGGTAAAATACTTTCCGAAGAAGGCGTTACACAACAACAATACAATATCCTGCGCATATTAAGAGGAAGTGCTACACCATTGAGCACACTTAAAATCAGAGAACGCATGTTGGATAAGATGAGTGATACGAGTAGGATTGTAGATCGTTTAATTGCAAAAGAATTGGTTGTAAAAAATACCTGCGAAAAAGATAAAAGATTGGTAGATATCACCCTCTCTCCTAAAGGCCTTGGTTTGGTGGATCAATTAGATCAGTTCAATGATCGTATAGACGATTTATTAAAAGGGATCAATGCATCCGAAGCAGCCACCATGAATCAAATCCTTGATAAAATAAGAACGGTACATTCAGGTTCTTAGAAAAAGCAATTGTCTTATTTTCAAAATCATTATTAAGTTGTTTACAACATTATTTTTCAGCTATGCATAAAATTTTATTTGCACTTTTATTAGCCATCCCATTTTCAGTATCTGCACAACCAAGTTTGTCAGATAAAAACGTATTTGAATTCAGAGCAGTATGGGTTGCAACAGTCGTTAACATCGACTGGCCAAGTAAACCCGGATTGAGTAGTCAAGTGCAAAAAGCCGAGTTTGAAGCATTATTAGATATGCACCAAAAGAATGGCATGAATGCCATCATCATGCAAGTAAGACCATCCGGAGATGCCTTATATCCATCCACCCTAGAACCTTGGAGTGAATACTTAATGGGTAAACAAGGTGAAGCGCCTAGTCCTTATTATGATCCTTTGAGTTTTATGATTGAAGCCACACACCAACGTGGTATGGAGTTTCATGCTTGGATCAACCCTTATAGAGCGGTGTTTGATGTCAATAAATCAAGTATTGCCAATACGCATTTATCTAAAGTCCACCCTGAATGGTTTTTAACTTACGGTGATAAAAAATATTTTAACCCTGGCCTAACAGAAGTATGGGAACATACCAACAAAGTAGTGGGTGATTTAGTGACACGTTATGATATTGATGCAGTGCATATGGATGATTATTTTTATCCTTATAAAATTGTAGGAAAAGAATTTCCAGATGAATCCACATTTCAAAAAAATGCAAGAGGTTTAAGTAAGGATGATTGGAGAAGAAGTAACTGTGATACCATTGTGAAACAATTGTCTGCCACCATTCATAAAGTCAAGCCAGGGGTTCAATTTGGCGTTAGTCCATTTGGTGTTTGGAGAAATCAATCTACAGACCCAAGAGGTAGTAAAACAAAAGCATCAACCAACTATGAAGACTTGTATGCAGATATTTTATTGTGGTTAGAAAAAGACTGGATTGATTATGTGGCACCACAATTGTATTGGGAACAAGGGCATGCTTTAGCAGACTACAACGAATTAATTGAGTGGTGGAATCGCAATAGTTATGGTAAGAATTTTTATGTGGGTCATGGTATTTATAGAGCTGAAAGCAATGCTGCATGGAAGTCTCCCAATGAGATTCCAAATCAAATTAAAAAAATGAGGTCCTTAAAAAATACCCATGGCAGTATTTATTTTAGCAGTGCTAGTTTTAAAACCAATGCCAATGGATGGAATGATAGCTTACAAAATACTTATTACCGCCAACCCGCTTTAATTGCACCCATTGAATGGTTGGTTCAACATAAAATGACAAGTCCGAAACTTGTAAAGCAGGATGAAAATAGCTACAATATTATTGATAGCAATCCTAGCAATACCTTAAAATATTTTGCATTGATTCAAAAAACCAAAATTGGTTACCAGGTTGCTGCAATCATACCAAAAGAGACCAAGTCTATAAAGTTGAATACTTTAGGTATCACAAAGTCGACATCAGAACCAATTTGGATTGTCGCAGTTGGAAAACAAAATCAATTAAGCAAGTACCAAGTAATCGATTAATTAATCGTAGGTACGTTTTAAAGGAAGGTTCTCATTGGCCTTAATAATCAAAGGAACATGTTCTACAATGGTCATGTCATTGTCCAAGCCAAAAGCTTTCTGGTCGCTTTGTGACAAATGCTTGATATTAAAGTATAAATCCATGATAAAGTCCTCTTTCAATGAAAGTTCATTTTCAATAGAGAAGAAGCTTTCAATAATGACATAGGTAATATCTGCATGGAAGTCTTTTTGTTTCAAGGATTCGTACTTGCTATAAATACCTAATTCCTGACACTCATTCAATTCCTGCATCACTTTCTTGAACAAGACATTCACGCGTGGTTGAATACGGAAGCCTAATTTAAAATCAACACGCATTACTTTGTCATCAATTAATTCACGAATGCTATAGGACATACCATATGGAGAATCTGTGCGGTCGATATGAATGAACCAATAAATATCTGCGCGCTTGGGTTTCTTATTTAAAATAGAATCAATGATACGATGCTCAATTTCTCTGTGGTTATTGGCCTTGGTTAAGTAGACCAAGTGGGTCGCATACTTTGGCACATCTTTGTCTGCACTTAAGTTGGATAGTTGTTCTAAATAGGTATTTAGTTTCACGAAATCCAAATAACGATTGGCGATTTTTCTTGCACGATGCCATATCGTCATCACAAAAATCATACTGAAAGAAAATACAAACGTGATCAATGCTTCATGAATTTTCACCACATTGGCTACAAAAAAGGAGATTTCAACAATGCAAAAAACTAAAATGATAAACGCTACCACCCAGCGATTCCACCTTTTTACATTTAACATGTAAAAATTAATCAAAACGGTAGTCATAATCATGGTGACAATAATGGAGAAGCCATAAGCGGCAAGCATATGTTCACTCTTTTTAAAATAAAGTAGCATGGTCACACAGCCTACCCAAAGAATTAAGTTTAAACTAGGAATATAAATTTGGCCTTTTTGATCGGTTGGAAATTTAACAGTAACACGCGGCCAAAAATTTAAACTAATAGCCTCGTTAATTAAAGTAAAAGAACCACTAATCAAAGCCTGGCTTGCAATAATAGTTGCAATAGTGGCAATGCCAATGCCAATTAATAAAAACCAGTGCGGCATGATTTCAAAAAATGGGTTAATGCCATTTGAAGTAGTGCCAACGTGATTTAATAACCAAGCACCTTGTCCCATATAACTCATCACTAAGGCAAATTTTACAAACATCCAGCTTACCTGAATATTCTTACGACCGCAATGCCCTAAATCGCTATACAAAGCCTCGGCTCCAGTAGTACATAAAAACACAGCACCCAATAACCAAAAACCTTTAGGGTAGTTTAATAATAAATCAAGTCCATAATAAGGATTCAATGATTTAAGAATTGAGATATTACCTATTACCTGAATCAATCCTAAAATTGTAATCATGGAAAACCATATCAACATAATAGGACCAAATGCAAATCCAATAATTTTTGTACCAAAACGTTGAAAGAAAAAAAGTAAAGAGATAATGGCAAGTACAATACCAACTGTTAAGTCGTTACCAGGTACAATAATTTTTTCCAACCCTTTAATGCCCGCTAATCCTTCAATAGCTGAAGACACAGACACGGGTGGTGTAATCATCCCGTCAGCTAATAACATAGCTGCGCCTATGATTGCTGGGATATAAATCCATTTTACATAACGACGAATTAATGCAAATAAAGAAAAAATGCCGCCCTCACCTCTATTGTCTGCTCTAAGTGTTAAGAGCACATATTTAAAAGTAGTCTGTAATGTTAAAGTCCAAAAAACGCAAGAGATAGCGCCATAGATTAATTGTTCTGTAATTACTTTGTGGTTAATAATGGTACTAAATACATACAAAGGAGAGGTTCCGATATCACCATAAATAATTCCTAAAGTAACTAATAAGCCTGCGACTGAAAGTTTTTGCTGGTGCCCTGAATTTTGTACCATGGATAAATAATCTAGACACCAAAGTTGATACATTTTCTGTACTCAAAAATCACAATAGGGAACTATTTTTAAAATATATTCTACATAGAAATACTAAGGCTTGTAAGCCCCCCACTTCTCCTCCACCGCTTTAAAACGGAAATCAAAAATGTCCTGCAGCTGCTTTTTGACAAAAAGTACTTGCGCAATATCCCCCAAGAACCCCATTGGGATTTTATAATGGACTATATCATCCATCTTAACTCCACCCGGTACTGCTTTAAAATGGTGTTGGTGGTGCCACATGGTATAAGGACCAAATCGCTGCTCGTCTACAAAATAAGCACCTTCCACCACATGGGTGATTTCGGTCATCCAATACAAAGAAATATTTAAAAGCGGTTTCACCGTGTATTCAATGATCTGCCCTGGATACATTTTTTCACCATGAAATTGACTGATGATATTGAACCCCATCTTGGCCGGAGTTATTTTAGCCAAATTGGCTGGACTACTAAAGAAATCCCAGGCCTCGGTTAAAGAGATAGGGATGAATTGCTCGGTGTGGATGGTATAAACTTTAGACATAACTGATTAACAATGCTTTTGGCATTTTGTTGTATAAAATCGCCACAAAGCCATTAATTTTAACCCATGATTAGTAAAGCAGATCAGCAGTTGGCCTTTGAAAAGGTGTACCAAGGATTAAACGAGGCACAAAAAAAGGCAGTAGACACCATTGAGGGACCAGTCATGGTGATTGCTGGACCGGGCACGGGTAAAACTCAGATTCTGGGTGCTAGGATAGGAAAAATTTTATTGGAGACAGATACTGCACCAGAAAGCATTTTATGTCTTACTTATACAGATGCAGGCGCAATCGCAATGCGCAAAAGGTTGATGGATTTTATTGGAACTGCGGCTTATAAAGTCACCATCGCCACCTTTCACTCTTTTTGCAATGATATCATTCAAGACAATTTATCCCTTTTTGAGAAGCCAAGTTTAGACCCGATATCCGAATTAGAAAAAATTGCTTTACTCAAAGAACTCATAGACCAATTCGATAAAACCAATCCCTTAAAGCGATTCAAGGGAGATGTGTATTATGAGATGAACAACTTAATGAAGTTGTTTAGCACTATGAAAAAGGAAGGATGGGATGTGGCTTACTTAACAACACAGATAGATGAATACATAAAGGACATTCCATTTAGAGATGAATTTGTATACAAAAAAAAGTACAAACAGTTTGAGGCGGGTGATTTAAAACAGGGGTTGGTGGATGATGCGATTGAAAAGATGGGTAAGCTAAAAGCTGCGGTGGCCGCTTTTGACCAGTACCAATCGCTGATGAAAAAACATGGACGTTACGATTTTGATGATATGATTAATTGGGTCATTGGCGCGTTTAAAGAAAATAAAAATCTATTAGCGCAATACCAAGAACGTTACTTATATATTTTAGTAGATGAATTCCAAGACACGAGTGGCACTCAGAACGAGCTCGTGCAATTGTTGACCAACTATTGGGAGCAACCCAACTTATTTGTAGTGGGAGATGATGACCAAAGTATTTTTAGATTCCAAGGTGCCAATGTCGAAAACATGTTGCACTTTCAAACAAAATTCAAGGATGATATTATCAATATTGTCTTAGAACAAAATTACCGTTCTACCCAGCCAATATTAGATGCATCCACACAGGTCATCAATCAAAATCAAGAAAGATTAATCAATAAAATTGGAGGCTTAACAAAAAATTTAATTGCATCACTTCCCGAGAATCAAGCCATTGACATTGCGCCATCTATCTTGCAATACAATGATCCACAAGAAGAGATGATGGATATCACAGAAAAAATTGCGCAGCTAATAGAGACTGGGACGCCACCAAAAGAGATTGCAGTCTTATATAAAGAACATAAATATGGAACCGAAATCGCGCATTTTTTACAGCAAAAGAATATTCCTATTTACAGCAGAAGAACTGCGAATCTTTTTGACCAAATACTGATTCAGCAAATATTAAAAATACTAGACTATTTAGCCTGTGAGTGGGATCAACCTAACGAGGGCGCTAATTTATTATTTGAAATACTGCATTTTAAATGGTGGCAGATATCCCCTATCACCATTGCTACACTTACAGTTGAAGCCAATCAATTAAAATACAATGCGAAAGAAAATAGTTTTAGAAAAGTATTAATTGATAAGACACAAGAAGTTCAAACCGATTTATTTTCAAAAGGCGGATTAGAGCAAGTGGCCAAAGCGGTAAAAGTATTAGAGGATTTAATTGGACAAATTCCAAATGTAACTTTAGTGAATTTGATCGAACAGATTTTACAAAAGACAGGCATCATACAAGCCGTTTTAAATAGCGATGAAAAAGCGGCAGAATTGGATATGGTCACTTCCTTCTTTGACTTCATTAAAGATGAAACACATCGTAAGCCTAGTTTAGATCTCAAAACCTTGGTAGACATCTTTCGATTAATGAAACGCGAAGACATTCGCCTACCGCTGCCTATTACCTTAGGCTCCGATGCTGGAGTGAATTTATTAACCACACATGGTAGCAAGGGGCTTGAATTCACCCATGTGTTTTTAGCAGGAACAAATGCAGCTTATTGGGAGAAAAAAAGAACAACAGCTGCTGCAGGTTATAGTCTACCGGATACTGTGCTTAGTAGTTTGGAAAGAGCAGATGATAAGGAAGAATTAAGAAGATTATTTTATGTAGCCATCACAAGAGCAAAAAAGCATTTAACCATTTCTTACAGTAAGTTTAAGGCAGATGGGAAAGAGCTTGAACCAAGTCAATTTTTAATTGAACTCGTTCAAGGTAATAATGGCATGATAGACGCGCAACAACTAGATGCATCTATCAAAATGCAATATAAATTACTCCGTTTAGAAACGACAGTTAAACCTGAGATTGCACAATTAGAAGCAGATTTTATTCAACCAAAATTAGATAAGTTTTCAATGAATGTTACCGCATTGAACAATTACTTAAAATGCCCTTTACGTTTTTATTACAATAGCTTAATTCGTGTACCTTCTGGAAAATCAGAAGCCACTACTTTTGGTTCTGCGATCCACGATGCACTTAATAAACTATTTGAGAAAATGCAAAAAGCAGGAAACGTATTCCCTGATAAGCAAACCCTTGTCGAAGATTTTGAATTTTACATGAAAAGACATCATGAGGCATTTACACAACAAGAATTTAAAGACCGAGTAGATCTTGGCGGCACTGTCCTTGTGAACTATTATGATTTTTATGTGCAGCAATGGAATAAAATTGTCGCAACAGAATACAGGGTCACGAATGTAGTTGTGAATGATATTCCTTTGAAAGGTGCGATTGACAAAATTGAATTCAATGGTAAAGAAGTGGTGGTAATTGACTATAAGACTGGTAATATTGACAACGCAAGAGAGCAACTAAAGGGACCGAATGAAAAAAATCCAGATGGCGGTGATTACTGGAGACAAGCTGTTTTCTATAAAATACTCTTAAGACATCATCCAAAAAATTGGCAGGTCACGAGTGCAGAATTTGATTTTGTAGAGCCTAACAAGAAAAAAGCTTTTGAAAAAATAGCGATAGCCATTACAGAAGCAGACATCACCACAGTCCAACAGCAAATAAAAATGGTCTGGGAAAAAATCCAACAGAAAGATTTTTATACCGGCTGTGGCAAGGAAGATTGCCATTGGTGCAATTTTGTAAAAAACAACGAACTAGCTGTAGCATTGCATGCCCTAGAGGAGGAAATTTAACTAAGTTTGTAAAGTATGACCCGATTAAAATTAATTCCAACAATCCTTCTATGTTGTTTGACTGCAATGGCACTCATTCAAATGGGTGGTTGTGCCAATATTGTACCCCCTTCCGGAGGGCCAAGAGATAGCATCCCTCCTTATGCTGTATATGCAAAACCAAAAGACTCTAGTACCAACATTGCACCCAAGGAGATTTTGATCAGCTTTAACGAGTATATTACCACCAATGCCTTACAAGAGCAATTGATTGTATCCCCTAATATCAAGAACAATCCCTTGGTAGATCAAAGGTTAAATATGGTGCGCATTCGATTATCAGATAGCTTAAATGCAAACACCACTTATAGTTTACAATTTGGCAATGCATTAAGAGATGTGAATGAAGGTAATATAGTTCAAAATTATACCTATGTATTTAGCACAGGCAATCAAATTGACACAGGTAAATTATTTGGAAAAGTTCAAATTGCTGAAACCGGATTAGTGGATAGTAGTTTAATTGCGGTCTTGCATCCAATTGAAAAAGATTCTGCCATCTATAAAGACAAACCCACTTACTATTCTAGAATCAATGGTCAAGGTATTTTTGAATTCAAATTTTTACCAGCGAGAGATTTTAATATCTACATTGTTCCAAATGATTATAGCAAACGTTATGATGATTCAACAAAATTATTTGCATTTCTAGACCGCAGCGTTGCTCCAACGAAGACGAAGGACAGTATTCAGTTATATGCGTTTGAAGCCGCACCAAAAAAAGAAAAAAAAGTAGCAATTGCAGGGAGTACAAAAAATGCAAAAAAACAATCTCCCCTTTTAAAATACAATAGCAATTTAGAGAATAATGAAAAAGATATATTAAATCCATTGATCTTGAATTTTGAAACACCTATTCGTTTAAACGATAGCTTCAAAATTCAGATCACCGATACCAATTTAGTACAAAAAGAAGCTGCTGTACCAGCGATCAATGCACAAAATAAACAACAAGTTGAAATTGATTTTCCATGGGAAGCCGACACAGACTACAAATTGGTCTTGCCCCAAAGATCAATCAAGGACAGTCTTTCTAATTTTTTAGTGAAAGCAGATACCATCCGATTTAAAACCAAGTCTGAATCAAGTTATGGTACAGCGATTCTAAGAATAAATGGCTTTCAACAATTCGAGCACCCTGTTTTATTATTGATACAGGACCAGAAAGTAAAATTTAGTTACCCAATCACCCAGAACCTATTGCGCATTGATTTATTGCCACCAGGAGAATACCAATTAAAATTATTGTCTGACGCCAATCAAAATGGGCGCTGGGATACAGGTAAATTCATGGGTAAAAAACTGCAGCCAGAATTGGTGCGCAATCTTAAACTAGTTTTAAATATCAAGTCTAATTGGGATAATGAAATGAACCTCATTTTAAAACCCTAATTTTGTTTTTTATAATTGTATGCAACTACCCTCTTCCTTACTTGAAAACGCTGTAGCAGAATTTTCCAAACTTCCGGGTATTGGTAAAAAAACGGCATTGCGTTTGGTATTGCATTTATTAAAGCAAGACGCATCCAGCACCAACCAGTTTAGTGAAGCTTTAGTTAGGATGCGAAAGGAGATCCAATTTTGTAAAAACTGCTTTAATATTAGTGATGGGCCTATCTGTTCTATCTGTTCAAATACATCCCGATCCAAAGAAACCATTTGTGTGGTAGAGAATATTAGAGACGTAATTGCGATTGAAAATACCAGTCAATACCATGGCACATACCATGTATTAGGCGGTATCATTTCTCCATTGGATGGCATTGGCCCAGAACAATTAACCATTGAGCCTTTGATGGAGCGCATTCAAAAAAATGGGGTAACAGAATTGATTTTTGCATTAAATCCAACCATCCAAGGCGATACCACCATTTATTATATTCAAAAGAAAATGACGGGCAATGCATGCAAGGTCACGACCATTGCAAGAGGCATTGCATTTGGGGGCGAATTAGAATATGCCGATGAAATGACCTTGGGCAAAAGTATCTCCAACCGTCAACCCATCCAACAATACATCAAGTAAATTGTTATGTAAGGTAAACCCCTATTTTCAATTAGACATTTGACCCATTTTGGCAATACTATTTGGCAAAATAAAGGAGAAACACTAATTTTAATGTTCAAACATTGATTTATGAACCTAAGACTCATCACCCTACTTGTAGCAAGTCTTGCATTTGTACATGTACAAGCTCAAAAAGTATATAGTACGAAAGCGGCCACTGTTAGATTCATTGCAGTTGATGATAAGGATATTGATGCCACCAATACAAAGGCTGTGAGTCGTCTAGAAGCCAATGGGAAATTGAGTTTCATCATGCTATTGAAAGATTTTAGTTTTGAAATGGATTTAATGCAAAAGCATTTTAATGAGGAATATGTAGAGTCAGATAAATTTCCTAGAGGCTTTTTCAATGGAGAAATCACCAATATAAAATCTGTCAATTTCGCTAAAGACGGCAGCTACCCAATCATAGTTAAAGGCAATATGCAAGTACATGGCGTCAATAAAGCCATTGAGACTAAGGGTGTGATTGTCATTACAAAAGGATTGCCTAAAGCGACTGCTAAGTTTAGAGTAAGTTTAAAAGATTTTGGCATTGGCGGCCTGTTGATTAAGATGGTTGCCGATCAAGTAGATATAGAAGTGGTTGCCAATTATCAATAATCATTATCCTGCCTATTATTTTGGTCATCATTTGATTGTGCCCTATCTTCGCTGCGCAACAGCAGGAGGATTTGTTTATTGTTCACCCTGCCATCCGAAAGGAGAAAAGAACTAATAAACGGTACACTTATCGCCCCCCTACTTCTTTTCCTATTGGATGCTGCATAAAATTTAATGTAGTATTATGTCAATTAAAGAAGCTTTACAAGAAAGAATTTTAGTGATAGATGGCGCCATGGGCACCATGGTTCAACGTCATAAATTAACGGAAGAAGATTTTCGTGGAACAAGATTTGCCAATTGGCATTCCGATGTAAAAGGTAATAATGATCTTTTATGCATTACACAACCCGCCATTATTACTGGTATCCATTTACAATACTTAGAAGCAGGCGCAGACATTATTGAAACCAATACCTTCAGTAGTACATCTATTGCCATGGCGGATTATGATATGCAGGAACTGGCATATGAATTGAATGTGGCAGCTGCAAAATGTGTTTGTGATGCAATTCAACAATACAAAGTAAAAAATCCAAATAGCACCGAAAAATATATTGCAGGAGCAATTGGCCCTTTAAATAAAACATTAAGTCTTTCTCCCGACGTATATAATCCAGGTTATCGTGCAGTGACTTTTGACGAAGTGGTGGTAGCGTATACAGAGCAGATTCGTGGATTAGTAGATGGAGGTGTAGACCTTATTTTAGTTGAAACTATTTTTGATACACTCAATGCCAAGGCAGCTATTTTTGCGATCAAAGAATACTTTAGAAAGATAGGAAAACCAGAATTACCGATTATGATTAGCGGTACCATTACAGATGCATCTGGTAGAACCTTAAGTGGACAAACTTTAGAAGCATTTTATACTTCTGTGGCACATGCAAAACCATTGAGTGTAGGATTGAATTGTGCATTAGGTGCGCAAGAAATGCGTGCGCATATCGAGGAGCTTTCTCAAATAGCTACCTGTTATACATCGGCCTATCCCAATGCAGGCTTACCGAATGCGATGGGAGAATATGATGAAGCCCCGCATCAAACAGCACATTTTATTGAAGAATGGGCCAATAATAAATTCGTAAATATTGTAGGCGGTTGTTGTGGTACCACCCCAGATCATATCAAACATATGGCAGATAATGTACGCAGCATTCAACCAAGAAAATTACCAATTGTAGACAAAACTATTTAAGATTATGAGCGATCAAGTAATACATATTAAGCCCTATTTAAGATTGGCAGGACTAGAGCCTTTAGTGATTCGTCCTGAAACAAATTTTGTGAATGTTGGTGAAAGAACCAATGTGACTGGATCTAAAAAATTTGCAAGGCTTATTAAGGAAAATAAATACGAAGAGGCATTGTCTGTAGCACGTCAACAAGCAGAAAGTGGTGCACAGATCATTGATGTTAATATGGATGACGCCTTACTTGAAGGTGTGAAAGCTATGACCACTTATTTGAATTTATTACAGAGCGAACCTGATATTGCAAAAATTCCCATCATGATTGATAGCTCAAAATTTGAGATCATCGAAGCGGGATTAAAATGTGTGCAAGGAAAATGTATCGTGAACTCCATCTCTTTGAAAGAAGGAGAAGCCAAGTTCATAGAACAAGCACATATCTGTAAAGCCTATGGTGCAGCAGTGATTGTGATGGCCTTTGATGAAGTAGGACAAGCAGATACCAAAGCAAGAAAAGTAGAGATTTGCGCGCGCGCCTACAAAATTTTAGTAGAACAAGTTGGATTCGATCCAGAAGATATCATTTTTGATCCAAACGTTTTTGCGGTTGCAACAGGTATCGAAGAGCATAATAATTATGCAGTAGATTTTATTGAAGCAACAAGAGAAATTAAAGCATTAATGCCTTTGGCAAAAGTAAGCGGTGGTGTATCGAATGTGTCATTTTCATTTAGAGGCAATGATGCAGTAAGAGAAGCCATTCATGCCGTGTTTTTATACCATGCAGTAAATGCAGGGATGGATATGGGCATTGTGAATGCAGGTCAATTAATTGTATTTGATGAGATTGAGCCTGAATTAAAAAAATTATGCGAGGATGTGATTTTGAATCAAAACAACGATGATAACCAAGCGACTGAAGCGTTAATTCAATACGCCGATGCATTGAAGGCAAAAGGTGAAGACGCAGGACAAGTCGCAGAAGCCAATAGTAAAAAATTAGCATGGAGATCGGGCACGGTAGAAGAGCGATTGGCACATTCATTGATTAATGGTATTACCGATTTCATTGAAGCAGATACAGAAGAAGCAAGACAACAATATAGTGCACCATTGGAAGTGATTGAAGGGCCATTGATGGCGGGCATGAATCAAGTGGGTGATTTGTTTGGTGCAGGTAAAATGTTTTTACCACAGGTGGTGAAAAGTGCAAGGGTGATGAAAAAGAGTGTAGCCGTATTGACACCATTTATTGAAGCCGAAAAAGAAAGATTAAAAAATGCCTCTGCCAATCCAAATGGTCAAACAAAAGGACCAGCTAAAATTTTACTAGCCACTGTAAAAGGAGACGTGCATGATATTGGAAAAAATATTGTAGGTGTGGTATTGGGCTGTAATGGCTATGAAATTATAGACATTGGGGTGATGGTACCTGCAGATAAAATTTTATCAGAAGCAGAAAAACACCAAGTAGATATCATAGGATTGAGTGGATTGATTACCCCATCACTAGACGAGATGGTCTACATTGCCAAAGAAATGAAACGTCGTGGGATGACCATTCCATTGATGATTGGAGGAGCGACTACTTCTAGAATGCATACCGCAGTTAAAATTGCCCCAGAATACAATGATGGTGTTATTCATGTATTAGACGCATCAAGAAGTGTGACCGTGGCTGGTTCTTTATTGAACAAAGAATTAAAAAAGCCTTTCTTAGCAGAGTTAGAACAAACCTACTTGCAACTAAAGTCTGACTTTGACAATAAAAAAACAGTGAAGCAAAGCATCCCTTATGCCAGCGCATTGGAAAATAAAGTAGCGATTGATTGGAGTGGATTTAATGTAACTGCACCAAGCTTCACTGGAAATAAAGGGATTGAAATAACAGATCTTTCTGTACTAGTGGACTATATAGATTGGAAGCCATTCTTTATTGCATGGGAATTACATGGAAATTACCCAGCCATTTTAACAGATGAAGTCGTTGGTGAAGTCGCAAGTAAATTATACCAAGACGCGCAAGCCTTATTAAAAAAGATCATTGAAGAAAATTGGTTAACGGCGAAGGGCGCAGTTGGATTTTGGCCAGCAAGTGCTGCTGGTGATGATGTGATGGTGACCGACGGTGCAAATCAAGTTGACTTGCATTTCCTAAGACAACAAGCAAAAAAAGCAGCAGGTCAACCAAATTTCTCCTTAGCAGATTTTATTTGTCCTGCATCCGAAAACAAAGCAGATTATATAGGTGCATTTGCGGTAACTATTCATGGTATCGAAAAGCATATCAAAGCATTTGAGGATAATTTAGACGATTACAATAAAATTATCTTGCAAGCCTTGGCAGATCGTTTTGCCGAAGCATTTGCCGAATACTTGCATGTCAAAACAAGAAAAGAATATTGGGGTTATGCCAAAGACGAACAATTAGACAACGAGGCATTGATTCAAGAAAATTATGTAGGTATTCGTCCAGCACCGGGCTATCCTGCCTGTCCAGACCATACTGAAAAATATCGCTTATTTGATTTATTGAATGCATCAGAACATACTGGTATTAGCTTAACGGAAAGTTTAGCCATGTATCCAGCATCAAGTGTTTGTGGCTGGTATTTTGCACATCCACAAAGTCAATATTTTGGATTAGGAAAAATTCAGCAAGACCAAGTGGTTGATTATGCAAAAAGGAAAAATGAATCTTTAGAATATATCACCAAGTGGTTGCAACCTGTGATTGATTAATCTTTTTGTGAGGTATGGACTTATTGGATATGTAGTTAGAATAAAATAAGTATTAAACGTCTAAATCAACTAAATTTGACTACCCAATTTGAACCTGCAAAATGAAAAACAGCTTTTACTTTTTAAGTCTAGTCTTCACGCAATGTATTTGCATCGCCACATTTGGACAATCCAATCAAGTGGCATTTGAACAAGTTCAAATGTATTCTAGCATTCAACCTGAAGGAAAATATTGGCACCCCTCAGCAACACAAGTACAAGCTTTTGCGAGCATGTTAGATACTGCATTATTTAATCCATTGCAACTTAAAAGAGACCCGAGCTATCCAACTAAAATAAAAATAATAACCAAATCAAATCAAATCGGCAAAATAGTGATTGATTGGAGTCAAAGCCAAGCTGCTGCATATCATGCCTATTTAGAAGTTTACGAATTGCAACCAGAACAAACATTTAGCAATTCAATGGTCAATATTATCATTCCAAAAAAAGACAGTATTCAATCCACTTGGTTTTTAACCTGTACCATTTTAGATCAAACTAAAAAACCTATTTTCCAAAAAACGATTTTAATAGGCATGATACCAGTCGCCAATCAAGGAATTGGCTATCCAATCAATGTGCCTGTCACCACTCCTAAAAGCATGTTCAAAGCCATTCAATCTGGAGTCAGTTATTTTGACAAAGACGGCGAAGAGTTGGCCTACATTGAAGCAAAAGTGCCCATCAGTTATGCCTCTGATAATTTCACCATGTCTTTATTACAAGCTAAGCCAAGAATTACGGTAGATACAAGTAAAGATTTTTTTCAGTTTACACAAAATAATTCAAGGGTTGTGCTAAGAACGCCAACTGCGATGATGCAGAAAATAGATACAAAAGATAAAACAACTAACAACCCTTTTTTTGCTATTTTACCTGAAATTAAAAAAAGGACCAACACCCTATTTAAAGAATACTATCAAGCAATACAATCTCTAAGAAATACGAGTGAAAATAAAGACTATTCATTGGAAGCTTACATTGAATTTAATCCAATGGTCGATCCTGAATTGCGCGCCACACCTCCTATTCGTTTTTTACCAGATAGTGTTCATAAAATTTTTGCCGATACCAATTTAATTGGCAGGTTTAAAGTCATAGAGCAACCAACTAACACTAGCTTGATGTTCAATTCAAATCAAATCTATAATGGATATGACTCAAGCTCGATCTATTCATTGAATAGCAATTACCCAAAAGGAGTCATCTACCTATCAAAATCAGTAGAAGGAAGGATTGGGAAGGATACATTTAAAATCCTTTTCAACAATGACATTGATGTTAAAATAATATACCTTAACAATGTGGCCATCATGGCTGCAAAAGGAAGGAACAAGCCTAATTACATTATACCATTACAGCAGGGATATACAAATTCAATCACATCGCTTTTATTATTGATTGCTTATAGTGAAATTTTTCAATCGCCAAATTAAATATCCATGCGCATAGTCAGTTATAATGTCAATGGAATTAGAGCCGCCATAAAAAAAGGATTAATCGAATGGCTTAAAGCGTATCCAGTGGATATACTATGTGTTCAGGAAACAAAAGCAAGCAGTACTGATATTGACCAACATCTTTTTACCGATTTAGGATATCATATTGCTTGGTATCCTGCCCAAAAAAAAGGATACAGTGGCGTGGCCGTATTTAGTAAACAAAAGCCGAGTCTAGTTGTTCAAGGGACTGGACATGAAATGAGCGATGCAGAGGGAAGAGTGATTCGAGTTGATTTTGGCGACCTTACCATCATCAATGCTTATTTCCCTTCAGGCACAAGTGGAGACCTTAGACAAGCCTATAAATACCAATGGTTAGAAGAGTTTTACAATTGGGTAGAACAACTCAGAAAAGAAAGACCAAATATCATTGTGGCGGGAGATTACAATATTGCGCATCAAGCAATTGATATCCATGATCCAAAAGGCAATAAAAAATCTTCTGGTTTTTTACCGGAAGAAAGAGCTTGGATGGATCAGTTACTTGCAAATAATTGGGTAGATAGTTTTAGACATATACATGAAGATGCCATTGGTGCTTATTCATGGTGGAGCCAAAGATTTCCTTCTGTTAGATTACAAAACAAAGGATGGAGAATTGATTATCTTTGTACCACAAAAGTATTGTCAACAAAAATTAAAGAGGCATTGATCCTACCAGACATAAAGCATAGTGATCATTGTCCGATTGTGATAGAAATAAAAAAGTAAATCCATGTTTGTATATAATATTAGTTTTCAAATAGATCCTTCCATTGAATCAGCATGGTTGAATTGGATCAAGCAAAGCTTTATCCCAAGCTGTCTTTCAACAGCTTGTTTCGTAGAGCATCAGCTCTACCAATTAGACCTTGCAGCAGATCAGCCCCCTACTTTTACACTACAATTATTTAGTAAAGCGGCTCCTCAATTGGCCGAATTCCAGGAAAAACACGCAGAAACACTCCTTTTTAGCGTAACAGAGCAGTGGGGAGAACAATGTTTTCACTTTAATACAAGCATGAAAATTGTGAATTGATTGTGGATAGCTAGGCTCCCAAAACCCATTACTGGCTTCATTTTCATTTAAAAGATCGATGTAATTCAATGCTGTAAAGGGTTACAGCATTACACTATAATTATAAGTCCAAAATAGAAATATTGGATTTGGCGGAAAGCCTTACTATTTAAGGGTTTTAGTGGAAAAATAAAAATAAAAAAAACACTAAAATATTTTTTTGTTTCCTCAAACTCAATAAATTTGTTCTATCGTTTAAAACTATAAAAAACACATCATGAACAAAGCAGAATTAATCGCACACATCGCCGACTCAGTTGGTTGTCCAAAAACTCAAGCTAATGCAGCTTTAGACGCTTTTATCGAAGCAGTAACTAAATCTTTGAAAAAAGGTGACAAAGTAACTTTAGTAGGTTTTGGTACTTTCTCAGTATCTAAGCGTGCTGCAAGAACTGGTCGTAACCCACAAACAGGTGAGGCAATCAAGATCAAAGCAAAGAAAGTTGCACGTTTCAAGGCAGGTAAAGAATTGAGCGGCAAGTTGTAATTTCAAATTTATTTGAATAAAAACCCTCGGATAACCATTTATTCAGAGGGTTTTTTTATATTTGCAGTCCAATCACAATTTAAAAATTATAATATCATGGGTAGAGGAGATAAAAAAACAGCAAAAGGGAAGCGCTTTTTAGGTTCTTTTGGTAAAAGCAGACCACACAAAACAAGAAATATTAAGGCAGCAGCCGCTCCAAAGGCAAATGCTTAATTTTTTTTAAAAATAGATTCCCCCGATTATTCGGGGTTTTTTATGCCTATTTTTGCAATATGAAAAGTATTTATTTACTACTTGTATTTCAACTGATTGTTTTAGCAGGGAAAGCGCAATGCGCCATCTGTACTAAAACAGCCGCGCAGATTGGCGAAGAAGCTGGAAAAGGTTTTAATGTAGGTATTCTCTATCTCGCTGCCATGCCATTTGGCATCATGAGCTACGTCGCTTACAGATGGTGGAAAAATGAAAAAGCTGACTAATTTTTTTGCTCAGACTTGACCAGTCCTTGCTTACAAAAACTTATTTGATTTAATCTTAGTTGTTCAATCAGCGCGTCATTGGCTTCGAGTTGATCCCTAGATGCAAGTGGATGATGTAAATGGTATTGCACGCCGCCAAATTTGATAAATTTTTTCTTTACGCCTGTATGTATTAAACGAATGCAGATATCTGTATCCTCTCTTCCCCAACCATTAAATGATTCATCATATCCATTCACTAGATATAGATCTGATTTCCAAAATGCCATATTACACCCTTTGACATAATATAAATATTTCCCTTTTGTTTTATAGCTGTTTTGTAATAAGCCCGTAAACATTGGTATTCTAAGCGTATTGAAAAAGTTCTTTCCCTTCCACCTTAAACGAGCAAAATTTATTTTTTCTGATTCCAGTAATTCATCAGTGATTTTTTTACCTAAAAGCAATCTACTGCCCGTAACAAAAAAACCTTTTTCTTTAAGACTTAAATGATCTGCAATAAAGTGTTGATCTAAAATGATATCACCGTCTATTTGAATGATATAATCTGATTGCGCCATGCGTATGGACTTATTTCTTATAGCTGCTAATCTAAAGCCATTGTCTTCATGCCAAACATGAATGATATTAAGATTAGGATGATGAAGTTTAAAAGCTTGAATCAATTTAGAAGTCCTCTCATCAGAACCATCGTCTGCAATGAGGACCTCATTAGGCTGGATGGTTTGATTGGCAACAGACATTAATGTTTGCTGTAATGCTTTAGGCCAATTGTAAGTTGCAATTAATATAGCTACAGATGTTGAGGCGTCCATCAAAAATAATTTTGTGTAAAACTAAAGATATTAAACCCTTCTTTTGAAATCGATGCCGCTACATCCTCCTCTAATTTTATAAGATCCAGCTGTCGCATTTTTTGCGCAACAATTAACTGTACTACTTTTGCTACAATCAATTTATGACGGGTGTCTAATTCTTTATTGGCAATTTGATGTGCATCCAATGATTGAATCAATTCTTTCATACCAACCCCTTGTGATGCTATTGTAGGGATTACTTTTAAAAGCGCTTCAGATACCCCATGCTCCATGATCATTTGACGAATATGGTTGGTAAATGTTTCTGCATCAGGACGATCACTCTTATTAACTACAAATACATCAGCCACTTCCATTAATCCAGATTTCATCATCTGCACTTCATCCCCTGCTTCTGGCACTAACACCACCACAGTGGTATCAGCCAAAGAGGCTACCTCCACTTCGGATTGTCCCACTCCCACAGTTTCCAATACTATTTGATCAAACCCTACTGCTTGTAATAAAGTAGTCAATTCAATCATAGAACTATTTAAGCCACCTAAATGACCCCTAGAAGCAAATGAACGAATGAATACTTGAGGATGCAAATACCAATCCTTCATGCGAATTCGATCCCCTAAAATGGCGCCTTTATGAAAAGGCGAAGAGGGGTCAACCGAAAGCACTGCTACTTTTTTACCTGCTGCAATCCACTCGCCCACCAAGCCCGCAATCAAAGTACTTTTACCTGCACCTGGAGGACCTGTGATGCCAATGATTGGAATTGCTTTAGGAACTAGATTGGCCAAATACGCATCTGTCCCCTCCACTTTATTTTCAATTTGTGAAATGGTTTTTGCCAATAATAAAAAATTACCTTCGGCAACACCTTTTGCGATATCTATTACATCAAACATTTAAGAACGGATAATTTTATAATTTTTAAAATCAAAAGGACGAATGCCCGTCCACTTTTCAAAATAGTATAAAACGAATTTTTTAAAAGATAACTTCTTTTTTGAAACATCTAAATCAACCACCCAATTTTTTTGCTTAATTCTATCTAACATCACATTGGGATGCGAGCCTGTAAAGCGTTCTAAAGAATCAAATTCAGAAAAATCATAAAAATCTGGACTTGCAATTATTTTTTCCATTTGCGTATCATCATTCCAAAATGCCGCACTCTCTTTTTGTTTTTTACGCATTTGTTCAGGACTTTTTACCCATCCATAATGATAGATACTTGCATCAATAGCAGCTACCGGTAATTTTTGATGGCCAATTCTAAAACCTTGCGCATCCTTATAAGCACTAATGGCTTTATTATTTCTAATAATCCTTATTTCATGTGCATACCATTTTCTGCTATCACCTACATAATCATAAGTGCCATAAAAATGTTTGTACTTAAACAATAGTCCTTGCACAGCTAAATCATCTTTATGTTTTTCACAGGCAGCACGAATTGCTGGATGGTATTTTTCGTGTACCACTTCATCTCCTTGAATGTAAAATGCCCAATCAAAACTGGCATCAATTAATTGAAAGGCTTTATTGGTTTCATCCGCTAAAACGACCCCACCTTTTCGTAAATCTTTATTCCAAATGGAATGATGAATTTTAATTTTGGGATCACCAATGGATTCAATCAATGCGATGGTTTCATCTGTCGAATCTCCTATTAAAACAATCATTTCGTCCACCACAGGTAAAATAGAACGAATGGCTTCCAAGATGGGAAAGTCATTCACCACGGCATTTTTAATGATTGTAAACCCAGCAACCTTCATATTCGCTTAATTGTTCTTCAAATAACCGAAATCTTTTGCAACTTGCCTATTGTTTTACCTAAAGTTTGCTTGAAAGCAATTAATTTTGAACTACTTAAATCATTATGTCTACAACCATTTGTTTCGATTTTGGCAACACCCGATTAAAGGCGGCAATTTTTAAAGGCACCCATTTTGAAAAATTGGAGCTACTAGAAAATGATCCACTTTCAGCTGTCCAAAATTTATTAGATAAGTACCAGCCTAGCAAAACATTACTTTCCTCAGTAATCCATCATGATCAAGCCATCGAAAGCTTATTAACAGCATACGGTCGGTTTCATTTATTAGGTCCAGCATCTAAATTAAATTTCACCACACCTGTAGGCAAACCCGAAACCATTGGAGCCGATCGTTTAGGGCTTGTGGCAGCCGCTGTAGATTTATACCCCGAACAACATAGTCTAGTCATTTGCCTTGGCACTTGTATCACCTATAATTTTGTCAACAATCGAGGGCAGTTTTTAGGAGGGAGTATCTCTCCAGGAATGCAAATGCGATTTAAATCAATGAACGATTTAACGGCACTTTTGCCATTGATTGAACCCGCACCAAGCTTTGGTTTGGTCGGCTATGACACTAAAACTAACCTGCTTTCTGGTGTCGTTTTAGGGATATCGGCCGAAATTAATGGTATAATTGATGCTTATGAGGCCAAATACAGCAAATTTAACGCCCTATTAACCGGTGGAGACCTTAGTTATTTTGTACCTCACTTAAAAAGAAGGATATTTGCCGACCCAAATTTAATTTATAAAGGACTATATGCGATTAGTGAAAAAAATACTTAGGTTAACCCCGTTCATTGGACTTTTCTGTTTTATAGCCCCATTAAAGGCTCAAATCAATTCTCCATTTTCAAGATATGGCATAGGCAACGAAGTTTACAACAGTCAAAATGCTGCAAACCAAGGTATGGGTGGGTTAACTGCTGCGTATACACCCAATATGAATGGCGCTTTTGGACAAAGTATCAATTTTAGTAATCCGGCTTCTTACGGAGGTATTTATATGACCACATTTGATATTGGCCTGAACTTATCCAATAGTACGCTTAAAAGAATGAACCCTGCAGGAAAAGAAAAATCAACCTATTTAATACCTAATTATATAGTAGTAGGTGTACCTATTAGTAAAGCAAAAAAAATTGGATTTGCTTTTGGACTAAGACCACTCACTCAGATAAATTATTCTGTGAACGATTATGACGATTATACATCTTCAGATAATACGATTGATTCTATCTACACCAACTATAAAGGAGAGGGCGGCATCAATCAAGTTTTTCTTGGAGTTGGTAAAAGTTGGAAGTATTTAAGTATTGGAATGAATACTGGTTATAATTTAGGCAGAAAAAGAATAGATGTAGTGAAGGCGCTTTTATATAATATTGATTCTACTTCTTTTTATCAATCCCTTTCTAGTACCAACACAAGTTTTGGTGGTGTATTTCTAAACCTAGGTCTACAAGGTGAATTCCCATTATCAAGTAAAAGCAATACCCTTACAAAAGATAAAACAGAATATACCCTTAGCTACGGTGGAACCTATACCCTTAACCAAAGATTAAGTGGGAAGCAAGATATTTTAAGATCCACTGGTACATTTACATCTTCTCAAGAAGTAGCAGTGGATACTGCGTTATATCAAAAAAATATAAGGGGGATAGTAGAACTACCAAGTACTATCACAGCAGGTATTGCCTTGCACAAAAAAATTACCACAGTAAGGGGTAACTACGATCAATGGGTGTTTGGGCTTGAATTGAATCAATCTAATTGGAAGGATGGTTATAAATTTTATGGCGTAACAGATCAAGTGCGCAATGCCACAATGTTTCGTGCTGGAGCTCAATTATCTCCTAATCCATTTGCTTTTGAAAATTATTGGTCTACAGTGACCTATCGATTTGGGGTGTTCAGTGGTAAAGATTATATCAACATCAATAACAGTGGATTAAATGTACAAGGACTTACAATGGGCTTAGGATTGCCTATTAGAAAGTATCGTTCTTATGATTACCAATTCACTTTATTGAACCTAGCTTTACAGATGGGTCAAAGAGGTGGAGGTGGATCTAACTTTAAAGAAAATTTTGTTCAATTCACTGTGGGGTATAGCTTGAGTGACGTTTGGTTCAATAAACGTAAATATGACTAATACAACCCGTTATACAATATTGAAAATAGCAGTTGCTTGTTTGAGTAGCTGCTTTTTTATGACTTCATGCGAGAACGATGTAGATGCAGTAAAAGCACTAGGCGCAAGGGTTATCGGGATTGATGTAGGAAAGGATGTGGCAATCTATATTAGTAATGATGGAAAGTTAGGGGCTAAATTAACTTCGCCATTGATGAATCGATATTTAGAGGACAGTAGCAAAATGATTGAGTTTCCTCTATCAATTCATGTAGATTTTTACAAGGATAGCAATCAAGTAGAAAGTCAACTTTCTGCTAAGTACGCAAAATATAAAGAAACTGAAAATATTGTCTTTTTAAAAGAGGACGTGATTATTTTCAACACCCTTGGAGATACCTTATGGTGTAAGGAAATGTATTGGGATCAGAACACGGGCAAGTTCTATACCGAGAAGGATGTGGTGGTGAAGCAGCACAATCCATTGGCCAAAATTTATGGGAAAGGACTAGAGGCCAACCAAAATTTGACAGACATTCGTATCTTTAAACCACAATCAAATAGCTACGCCATCCTTCAAGATAGCAGTAGTTTAAACCCTTAATATAAAGCAGATGGACTACAGAAAGATGGGTAAAACAGGGCTCCAATTAAGCACTTTAAGTTTCGGAAGCTGGGTTACATTTCACAAACAAATTGATGACCGTATTGCAGATGAATTAATGGGAATTGCTTATGATGCAGGTGTGAACTTTTTTGACAACGCAGAAGTGTATGCAGCTGGGGAAAGTGAGAAGATGATGGGCCGTGTTTTAAGTCAAAAAAAATGGGATAGAACATCTATTGTTTTATCTTCAAAAGCCTATTTTGGGTGGAGAGGAAAAGCCAATAAGCCTAACCAAACAGGATTAAGTAGAAAGCATTTAACGGAAGCATGTCATGAAGCATTACTCCGTCTTCAAACAGATTACCTAGATTTATATTTTTGTCATCGTCCGGATAAAACGACCCCTATCGAAGAAGTGGTGCAAACCATGAATACCTTGATTCAACAAGGAAAGATATTGTATTGGGGCACCAGCGAATGGAGTGGCGTAGAGATCATGGAAGCACATAGAATTGCAGAAAAATATAAATTGATAGGGCCTTCAATGGAACAGCCACAGTACAATATGTTTGAGCGCAATAAAATGGAAAATGAATTTGTAGAGATCTTTAAAAATGTGGGCATGGGCACCACTATTTGGAGTCCTTTGGCTTCTGGATTATTAACAGGGAAGTACAATGATGGCATTCCAGAAGGATCAAGAATGCATATTGAAGGTTTTGAATGGTTAAGAGATAGAATGTTGATGCAAGATAAAATTGCGAAAGTGAAGCAATTGGGTGCTTTGGCAAAAGCTTTAAAAGTAAGTACTGCTTCTTTGAGCATTGCATGGTGTATTAAAAATCCAAATGTATCCACTGCGATATTGGGTGCCACCAATAAAACACAATTATTAGATAATTTAACTGCACTAGAAACCGCTACACTGTTGACTCCGGAAATCATGGAGCAAATTGAAGGGATCATTGACACAAAACCTGTATTGCCAGAATGGTAAACAGGTATTTTTGATTTAAAAACAAACTATGATTTTTGCCATCGTTGCATCTGTAATTTTAATTGGTTTTTTCTCTGGCTATGAGATTGGCTTTGTAAGTGCCAATCGCCTTAGTTTAGAATTAAAGAAAAAACAAGGCAGCAGGTCAGGCAAAATCATTGCTGGCTTTCTTGAAGCACCGACGCAATTTATTGGCACTTGTTTAATAGGACTCAATATTTCATTGGTTGTGTTTGGTATTTTATTTGAAGAACTATTGCATACCCATATTTGGAGTAAATTTGGATTGGGCGATGGTGCGATTTTAGTTGGCAATACATTGGTCTCTACCTTCGTTATTTTATTTATAGGCGAGCTTGTTCCAAAAGCCATGTTCAAGGCAAGAGCAGCTTCCTTAATCAATACTTTTGCGCCAGTCGCACAATTTTTCCATATCTTATTTAAACCACTGACGGTGGTTTTAGTGAATACGGCGCAATGGGTTTTAAGTAATGTACTGCAAGTTAAAATGGTGTATAAAAAAGAAGCCTTTACTAAAGTCGATTTAGCACATTTTGTGCAACAAACCAATCCACATCAGGAACAACAAGAATTGAATACAGACTTATTTGAAAATGCATTAAGCTTGCCTGATATTAAAGTGCGCAAGTGTTTAGTACCTAGAACAGAAATTATTGGCGTGGATATCCTTACTCCTATAGCCGAATTAAAAGCGCTTTTCATTGAAACCAAATTGAGCAAACTCATTGTCTACAATGATACGCTAGACAATATTGTTGGATATGTGCACCAGTTGGATTTATTTAAAAAGCCTACAGAAATTAAAGCGATACTACACCCTGTTTTATTAGTGACTGAAAGCATGAATGCAGCAGACTTGATTAATTTATTCTCTAAAAAAAGAAAGAGTATTGCATGGGTGGTGGATGAATTTGGTGGCACTGCAGGGATTGTTACCATGGAAGATGTGTTAGAAGAAATTTTTGGCGAGATCAATGACGAATATGATGAACAAGAGTTTTTAGAAAAGAAACTTTCTGCCAACGAATATATATTTAGTGGCAGGTTGGAATTGGACTATTTATATGAAAAATATGGCATCGACTTTGCAGCAGATAGCGCAGAGACTTTGAGTGGATATTTGATCCATAAACACGAAGCCATTCCTAAAGTACGAGAAGTGATCCATTTAAGCCATTTTGATGCCGAAATACTCTTAGTAAGCGATACCAGAATCGAGAAAGTAAAGCTCACCATTCACTAATACTATTTTTAGTTTTTACGTCCTCATTTTGCCCTAGAAGCCTTAACTTTAGGCCTCATTCTGTACAATCCATGGCACTATTTGATCGTTTAAATTCAAAAGATGGTTCCGAGATGTCTTTCATCGATCATCTCGAAGTCTTACGAGGTACCATCGTAAGATCTGCAGCAGCAATTTTGGTCATGGCCTTAGTGATTTTCATTAAGCGTGACTGGGTCATGGACAACATCATTACGGGTCCGATTCAACCAGATTTTATTACCTATCGTTTATTTTGCGAATTCAGTCATTGGGCTGGATTAGGCAATGCATTGTGTATGCCTGCTGTGAAAGTAACCATGCAAAGCACCACATTTGGTGGACAGTTTTTGAGTAGTATTAGCATGGCGATTGTGGGTGGCATCATTACAGCTTTCCCGTTTATTTTTTATCAATTTTGGTCCTTTATCAAGCCTGCTTTAAAAGAGCGTGAATTAAGCAATACAAGATTCATGATTTTTTGGGTCTCCTTCTTTTTCTTCTTAGGCGCAGCGTTTGGATTTTTCATATTAGGTCCATTCACTTTTAATTTCTTAGCAAGCTTCCAATTAGGTACCAAGAATGTGATTACGACCATGCCTACTTTTGCAGATTACTTAGATAATTTAACCAACCTGATATTGGGCTGTGGCATTGCGTTTGAATTACCTGTATTGGCGTTCTTATTAACTAAAATAGGCATCGTCACCCCTAAGTTTTTAAGCGGAGCGCGTAAATATGCAGCTGTTGTTATTTTAATTGTGGCTGCATTCATTACACCAAGTCCGGATTGGTATAGTCAGTTATTGGTTTTTATTCCTTTATATTCCTTATTTGAATTAAGTATTATCGTGTCTAGATGGGCTTATAAAAGTGTGAAGAAGGCTGAAGAAGAGTGGGAATAATAAGTTAGCAACAAATAAAAATCGATTCATATGGCTTATGTTTTTAATCCTTCTAAACCTATTGCATTAGGGGCAGATCACGCTGGCGTAGCGTACAAAAAAGAAGTAATTGAGTGGCTCGAAAATAAAGGCTACCAAGTCAAAGATTTAGGTGCCTACTCTACTGATTCAGTGGATTACCCAGATTTTGCGCATCCGACTGCAGCAAGTGTTGAAACTGGAGAAGCCGCTTTTGGTATTTTATTTTGTGGCTCTGCAAATGGTGTAGCCATCACAGCCAATAAACATGCTAGTATTAGAGCTGGTTTATGTTGGTTGCCAGAAGTGGCAGAGTTAACAAGATTGCATAATGACGCAAATATCATTTGTATCCCTGCAAGATTTGTGGGTATTGAATCTGCCATCGAAATGATTGATTTATTTATGACGACCGCATTTGAAGGTGGACGACATCAAGGAAGGGTAGATAAGATTCGATGCTGATACCCTAATTTCAACAAAAAATAACTACATTTAAATTAACTATTTCAATTAAATAAATCAATATGCGTAAAATTTTCATTGTACTGCTGAGTTTGAGTATTGGATTTGTGAATGCACAAACCATTGATGCCAACACTGCAGCTAAAACTATCACAGCAGCAGGCTTAAAAAAACACCTTAGCATCATTGCTGGCGAGGAAATGCAAGGTAGAGAAACTGGAACAGAAGGAGAAAGAAAAGCGGCTAGCTATTTAGTAAGCCAATACAAGAAAATGGAACTAACACCTGGTAATGCTGGATCTTATAGAATGCCATTTAGTTTGTTTCAAGATAAATTGACTAGTGCAAGTTTAAAAGTCAATGGCACAAGTTATACTTTAGACAAAGACTTTTGGATGAGTGCAGCAGCAGCACCACAAAAATTATTTACAAGCAGTGATTTGTTTTTTGTAGGCGCTGAATTCAATGACAAGTCTACTTTAGATGTTAGAGGTAAATTATTAATCAGTACAGAAGGCAAAGAAAGAGCCATGAGCAAAACAATGGCGGCACAAAAGTTGGGTGCGATTGGTATTATCAATATTGCAAAAACAAATCCAACCATGGCTAGTAACTTAAGTGGTAGATTGGCTTTTGCTGCCAACACCAATACTTTTATAAGCATGACAGTTTCTAAAACTGTTGGGGCTGCATTGTTGGGTGGTACAAAAGAATTCAGTGATCAAGAATGGGAAACCCTCCCAGTGGGCAAATATACTGCTGCTATTGAATGGACATCGGACAGAACAAGTGTGACGATACCAAGTGCGAATGTCATTGCCTATATCCCAAGTAAAGAAAAATCGGACGAGTATTTGTTCATCACGAGTCATTATGACCACGAAGGTGTTAAGAATGGCGTGATCTATTACGGCGCAGATGATGATGGATCAGGTACGACAGGTGTAGTTGCCATTGCAGAAGCATTTGCATATGCAAGAAAAAAAGGATTTAGCCCAAAAAGAAATATTGTATTCATGAATGTATCGGGCGAAGAGAAAGGATTGTTAGGATCTAAGTATTATGGAGATCATCCTATTTTCCCATTAGAAAAAACCACTGCCGATTTAAACATTGACATGATTGGTCGTATTGATCCAACTTACAAAGGAGATTCAATGAACTATGTGTATGTGATTGGAGAAGATAAATTAAGTAGTGATTTGCAACCTATCACAGATAAGGTGAATAAAAACTATAATATGGAATTGGATAGAAGATTCAACGATCCTAAAGATCCAAACCGTTTTTATTACAGAAGTGACCATTATAATTTCGCTGCAAAAGGCGTTCCTGTTATTTTCTATTTTAACGGAACACATGCAGACTACCATAAACCAACCGATAGAGTGGAAAAAATCAATTTTGATTTAATGGAAAAAAGAACAAGAATCATTTTTGAAACTGCTTGGGATATGGCTACAAGAGAAGAGATGCTAAAGCGCGACATGCCTTTGAATATGCCAGCGACGCGATAGTCTCGTACTATACGCATAAAAAAAGCCCCTTCAAAATGAAGGGGCTTTTTTTATTTCTTATAAATTTTTTATACAATATTAGCGTTTGAAAGAAATACTAATCCGAGCGAGAAGACGCGAATAAGCGTCTGATGGAAGCCCGTAAATTCCTCTTGCGAGCGTGAGCGAGGATTAGGTATTTTTTCGAACGTGTTTTTATTGGATTACTGACCTAATATGTAAGAGAATATCAATGGCACGACAATCGTGGCGTCACTCTCTACAATAAACTTAGGCGTATGAATATCTAATTTACCCCAGGTAATTTTTTCGTTTGGAACCGCACCAGAGTATGATCCGTAAGAAGTGGTACTATCACTAATTTGACAGAAATAACTCCAGAAAGGCACATCATGCCATTCAAGATCTTGGTACATCATTGGTACTACACAAATTGGAAAATCACCAGCAATACCTCCACCCACTTGGAAGAAGCCTACCCCTTTACCACCACTATTTGCTCTGTACCATTCTGTTAGTTGAACCATATATTCAATACCGTTTTTAACCGTACTTGCTTTCAATTCATTTTTGATCACATAGCTTGCAAAGATATTTCCAGTGGTGCTATCCTCCCATCCTGGTACAACGATTGGGATATTCTTTTTTGCAGCAGCGACCACCCAGCTGTCCTTAGGATCAATTTCATAATATTGCTCTAACTCACCGCTTAAAATAACTTGATACATAAATTCATGCGGGAAATAACGCTCGCCTTTTGCCTCTGCTTCTTCCCAGAACTTAACAATATGTTTTTGCAATCTTCTAAATGCTTCCTCTTCTGGAATACAAGTATCCGTCACACGGTTGTAATGGTTTTCTAATAAATCCCATTCATCCTGTGGTGTTAAATCTCTATAGTTAGGTACACGCTTATAGTGACTATGCGCTACAAGGTTCATTACGTCTTCTTCTAAGTTTGCACCCGTACAGCTAATGATGGCAATCTTGTCTTGACGGATCATCTCCGCTAAGCTAATGCCTAATTCGGCTGTACTCATGGCACCAGCCAAGCTCACTAACATCTTCCCGCCTTCTAATAAGTGGGTTTCATAGCCTTTAGCAGCATCTACTAAGGCAGCAGCATTAAAATGTCTATAATTATGTACTATAAACTGAGAAATAGGTCCTTTGCTCATGTCGATTAATTTGATGCAAAAGTAATTTATTTAAGCAGATTTGCCCAATTCATGTAAAAGGTTCCTAAGGCAAAATTTTGTACCTTGGGGTTCAAATTGAACGCCATGAATACTCGAAAATACGGACCTTGGCTTGTGGCCCTGCTGATTATCGCCCCATTTATTTATGGTGCCTTGATTTTTCCTAATTTGCCGAGTAAAATTCCAACCCATTTTAATATAGAGGGCAAGGCAGACGCTTGGGGTGGACCGTCTAGTATTTTTATTGGTCCTGGCATTATGGGGGCTGTGAGCATTTTTATTTATGTATTAATGTCGAATCTAAAAAAATTCGATCCAAAAAAATACGATGAAGCAAATGATGCACTTTATAAGGATTTTGCAGTGTTGACGGTTGTATTTTTAAGTATTTTAAGTTTGATTATTATTTATTCATCTACCCATGCCGATCAAATCAATGTAGGTAAATTAATTTTACCATTGGTTGGATTGTCTTTTGCAGGACTTGGTTGGTATATGCCTAAGTTTAAACAAAATTATTTTGTAGGTTTTAAATTGCCTTGGACATTAGAAAATGTAGACAACTGGAATGAAACGCATAAAGTGGCTAGCAAGTATTGGATCTATGGTGGCTTGTTTCAAGCGATCATCACATTTTTATTACCCATGAAATTTGGCTTCATTGGATTTATGTTGACGACTGCAATGATGGTGATTGTTCCATCTGTATTTTCATATCGTATGTTTAAAAATGGAAATGTCATTAAATATTGAGTGTGGTTCAAAAAAATTTATACAAAAAATAATAAATACAATTTAAGATGAGCAATAAAAATAATTTAGGGACCAAATATATTCATGCAGGTGCACATCCAGATCCAAGTACTGGTGCAATTATGACACCTATTTACCAAACCTCTACCTACGTGCAATCCGCGCCTGGCGTGCACCAGGGCTATGAATATGCAAGAAGTCAGAATCCAACAAGATTCGCTTTGGAAGAAGCATTTGCGGTGATAGAAAATGCAAAATTTGGATTGGCTTTTGCAAGTGGTGTAGCAGCGACAGATGCAGTGATGCGTTTATTAGTTCCGGGGGACGAAGTAGTTGCAGCACATGATATGTATGGCGGATCTTTCAGGTTGTTTTCTAAAGTACATGAGAAGATGGGCATCAAATTTATTTATGTAGATACTTCTGATGTAAATAATGTCGCAGCTGCGATGACGGATAAGACAAAATTAATTTGGGTAGAAACACCAACCAACCCTTTGATGAATATTACAGATATCGAAGCGGTATCAGCCATTGGCAAAAAACACAACTGTATTATTTGTGTAGACAATACATTCGCCTCTCCTTATTTACAAAATCCATTGGATCAAGGTGCCACCATTGTAATGCACTCTGCTACTAAATATTTAGGAGGTCATAGCGATGTGATACAAGGCTGTTTAATGCTGAATGATCAAACACTAAGAGACCAATTATATTTTATACAAAAAAGTACGGGCGCAGTTCCTGGGCCACAGGATTGCTTTTTGGTATTAAGAGGGATTAAAACATTACATGTAAGAATGCAAAGACATTGCGAGAATGGCGAACAAGTAGCCGCCTATTTACGTCAGCACCCAAAAGTGGCAAAAGTATACTGGTGTGGCTTTACAGATCATCATAACCACGATATTGCTAAAAAACAAATGCGCGGATTTGGTGGCATGATGAGCTTTGTATTAAAAGACGATAGCGTTGCAGCAGCAACAAAAGTTTTGTCTAGTACTAAAATATTTTCACTAGCCGAAAGTTTAGGAGGCGTTGAATCCTTGATTAACCATCCTGCAAGTATGACCCATGCATCTATTCCTCGTGAACAAAGAATTGCCAATGGATTAGCTGACGGCTTAATTCGGTTGAGTGTAGGGATTGAGGATGCCGAAGACATCATTGCAGATTTAGCACAGGCCATTGGATAATGAACCCTGCAATCAAACAATTACTCGATCAAAAAGTAAAGCAATACAACCATATTGACTTTATCGAAAAAGATCCAATTAGTATACCGCATTTATTTACAAAGCAGCAAGACATTGAGCTTGCTGCTTTTTTTGCCGCCATCTTTGCCTGGGGCAATCGAACCACCATCATTCAAAAGAGCAAGGAATTGCTTGAAAGAATGGACAATGCGCCTTTTGAATTTTGTACCCAACACCAAGCAACAGATCTTAAAAAATTAGTAGGCTTTGCGCATCGTACTTTCAATGATACCGATGTATTGTATTGCATCGCGTTTTTTAAACAACATTATGCTACGCAAAAAAGTTTAGAGACTGCTTTTTTCAAAGACCAGAAAACTGGCAAATCATTAAAGACAGTGGAAGCTGGATTGGTCAATTTTAAAAATTACTTTTTTTCATTAGAGGGCGCACCATACCGAACCAAAAAACATATTGCATCTCCAGAAAATGGATCTACTTGTAAAAGATTAAATATGTTTCTAAGATGGATGGTGCGTAAGGATCAACATGGGGTTGACTTTGGCTTATGGAAAGCCATCTCCCCTGCCGATTTAATCATTCCAATGGATGTGCATGTAGCAAGGGTGTCTAGAACTTTTGGTTTGATCTCCCGTCCACAAATAGATTGGTTGACCGCGATTGAATTAACCGATTATTGCCGAACTTTAGATGCAAGAGATCCTGTCAAATATGATTTTGCTTTATTTAGTTTAGGCGTCACAGAAAAAATCAGGTAAATATAGCCACATGGAAAAAACATTTTCCGAATTAGAACAACTAGGCCCTAACGATTTAATTGCCTATATCAATGATTGCATACAACATGATTTTAATAAGTTGGTGCAATTACTATACCGTATTGATGTATCTGAAGAAAAGTTGAAATATATACTACAATTAAACCCTAATGAAGATGCAGCAAAACTAATTGCAGCAGTCATTGTAGAAAGATTGGCTGCAACAAAAGCAGCAAGAGCAAGTTTTAGTACAACCAATAAAATAGATTCACCTATCGCAGATAAAAATGAGGATAATGATGAAGACCTTGAGCGATTCTGATTTGACAAATGTGAATGCCTGATTCCTTATAAATCCCCCAACTGAGGACGCAGCACTATGTCTTCTACTACCGCTTGAGGGCTTAATTGAGTCGCTGCATAAATCATCTTAGCAATATCATCCGCTTCCATGATACGATCTTCAGTTACACCAGAACCCTTCCAGCTATTGGTATAAGTGGCTCCCGGGCAAACTGCGGTGACTTTAATCCCATTGTCTTTTAATTCAAGTCTTAGGTTAGTGGAAAAGCCTAATAGTGCATATTTAGAAATACTATAAGACCCACCATGAGGATAGGCCTGTAAAGAAGCAATTGAACAAATATTAAAAATATGGCCTTGTTTTGCTTTCATCATAGAAGGTAATAAATCACGTGTTAAATGATAAGCCGAAAGTAAATTCGCATTCAATTGGGCTTCTAATTGCCCATCCGGTTCGTCTTGTAATTGACCAGGTAAAAAATAGCCCGCATTGTTCACCAATACATCAGGGGTGGTTCTTGCTAAAACCCATTCAGAAAAACAATGTACCTGTGCTTGTATCGATAAGTCTGCATGTACAAAGTCCACCTTTACATTGGGATATGTTTTTTGTAAGGATGCTGCTGCACTAGAGAGATCAGCAGGCGTTTTACTAGTTAGATACAAATGGTATCCTGCTGCTGCAAACGCTTTTGCGATGGCAAAACCAATCCCTTTAGAAGCGCCAGTAATAATGATATTCATAAATTCATACTTTACTAGATAAAGATAACAAGCAATACGGTAATTTAGCATTTCAATTAACAATTCATCCTATCCTCATGGCGTATAAAGACCTATTTTTTGACTTAGACCACACCCTTTGGGATTTCGAGACTAATTCTAAGGAAACCATTCAAGAACTATACACCACACACCGTTTAGCGGAACTAGGCATTGTCGATTTTGATGGATTTTACGCCACTTATTCGGCGCACAATCATCGTTTGTGGGACCGATATACCAAGGGCTTTATCAAACAAGAAGAGTTGAGATGGAAAAGGGTGTATTTAAGTTTATTAGATTTTAAAGTAGCCAACGAAGCATTGGCAAAGGAAATGTCGCAAGCCTATTTAGAAATCTTACCAAATAAAAAACATTTATTCCCCTACACCATCGAAATCTTAGACTACTTAAAACAGAAGGATTATAAAATGCACCTCATCACTAATGGATTTGAATCGGTGCAATTTAAAAAGATACAAAATTCAGGACTACAGGATTATTTTATCGAAGTCATTACTTCCGAAGCAAGCAATAGTTTAAAACCGCATAAGGATATTTTTGAATACGCTTTAAAAAATGCTAAGGCTAGCGTTACAGAAAGTATTATGATTGGAGACAATGAGTCAGCGGATATACAAGGAGGGATTAATATGGGGATGGATACCGTTTTTGTTAACCATATTCAAGCCATACCAACGATTCCGGCAACTTATACCATCACGCATTTAAAAGAATTAGAAACTATTTTATAGGGCTTTCTTTTGAATTACCACCTTGCTAGGACAGTCACACCGCCTTTCACCGTATCCCCAATCTTACAATCAATTTGGGTACCAATTGGCAATAATAAATCTACCCTACTGCCAAATTTAATAAAACCATATTCGTCACATTGGTTGAATGAAGTTCCAACAGCAGCATAGTTACAGATCCTTCTTGCAAGTGCACCAGCAATTTGTTTTAATAAAATGGTTCCTTTCTCATTTTCTACTACGACAGACCATCTTTCATTATCGGTAGACGACTTAGGATGCCATGCGACTAAGAATTTTCCAGGATGGTATTGATTATAAATAATATTTCCAGCAACAGGCAAACGATTCACATGCACATTGGCTGGACTCATAAATACACTTAATTGAATTCTTGGCTCTTTGTAAAATTCATCAGGCATCACTTCCTCAATCACCACCACTTTCCCGTCAGCTGGAGCAACAATTGCCGAAGGGTCCATCGTTAATGCACGATTGGGCATTCTAAAGAAAGATACAATAAATAAAAAGAAAGCGACTGTAATTGCAAATACAGACCAACCCAACAAAGCACTTATTGGAAATAAATAAGAGAAATTAATTAAATTCAAAACACCTACCACAAATGCAATCAAAGCAATCGTAGCTATTCCTTCTCTGTGTATGGTCATAAATAGCAATTTTGCCAAAGGTAATTCATCTAAAAGATAAATTGAAGCAATATCCAAACAAATGGTCCTGCAAACAAGATAGAATCAAATCGATCTAAGAAGCCCCCATGTCCAGGCATCATACTACCACTGTCTTTCACGCCTGCCATGCGTTTTAATTTACTTTCAAAAAGATCGCCCAAATTACCCATGATAGAAGCTACAATAGTGATCATATACAGGTACTTAGTCGCGATTGGAATAAATTGACCAGCAACAGTAGATAGTATCACAACAGATAAAATAATACCAGCAATAGTGCCTTCCCAAGTTTTTTTAGGCGAGATGGGAGAGATGGGCGTACGACCAATAAAAGAGCCTACGATATAGGCCATGGTATCATTTACCCAAACTGTTACAATCACTAAAATAGGCACCATCAATTCTATATTCGGAAAAAATATAGACATGGCAGAATTTAAAAACATGCCACGTATAGCGTAAAATAAGGACAGACTAATTGAAATATAAATGAACCCAAAAAAACTAATCGCTATATTTTTGATTTCCGCTTTTCTTGCAAAGACATCTGCCACCATCATCAAAACAAGGGCGACTGGCATAGCTTTCAAGCCAATCCACCTTAACCCAATTCCTTGATATGCAAGTGGCAAACTATTTTTTATAAAATCGGGCAATACAATATCGGTAGGCGCTAAACTCGTCATCATCAGTGTACCCACCACCAACACACCCCATTGATGCATTTTTGAAATCTGATGATAGGAAGGAAATATGATACGCATCAATTTTTGATACTCATATAAACAACCCACTTGTATCAACAGAAACAATGCAAAATAAGACCAGTTATTAAAGATTAGTCCTGCTAACATAATCATCACAAATACAATAGCAGACAATGCCCTCACTTTAAAAACAGAAAAATTAAACGCCATCTGTGGTCTTTTTTAATTGTTTGAACAAAATCACTAAAGCCACTAGTCCTATGAATACCCAATAAAAAGTAAGGTTAGAGTCCATCACTTGGTCTATTTTTTTGGGATTATTTCTTACCGCATACAAGGCAGAAACGCCAATTGCATTGTTGACAAAATGCATGAGTATCGGCAACCAAATGGTTTTAGTATAATAGTAAATTAAGCCAAGTACAATACCCAATGACATCCTGGATAAAAAGCCAAAATAAGAAAAATGAAATGCACTAAATAAAATAGCAGTGATCACTATCGCAACGAAAGGCTTCCCCGACCAGTCTGTAATTATTTTTTGAAGTGTTCCCCTAAAATATAATTCCTCTACAATGGCTGGCACCACTGCAATAGCCACAATCGCAAGTATTAAATCTCCAATCGAACGCATTTGAGTCATAGCCATCAACGCTTTTTTATATTGCGCTTCTAGGTCCGTTGCCCAGGTTCTAATACTGGAAGAAAATGTGATTTTATCTGTAAGGTCACCCAATGCACCGCTCAATATCAGTCCTGTAAATGCTAATAAAATAACAATCCCTACCTGTTTTTCATTCGTGATGGGCTTAAACCCTAAATTAGAAGCGAAACTTCCTTTGGTAAAATAAGCCACCACTAAAGCAGGTACGCCAAAACCTATAATAGAGGCAAATGCATTGGCAATTTGCGTCATGCTGGTATTTTCGGGGCGCAATAAAACGGTCTGAATCTCAATAAAAGGCACATTCAATGCAGCAGCCACAATCGAAAATGTAATTAAGCCCCCAAGAATCATACTCAATCCAGTCATGGAAATGAATAAAACCATCCTGAATCCAGGGCTCATATTAAAAATAGAAGTTTCATTAGTATACATGTCAATGCAATTAATTGGTACCTTTGCCCGCGTATCGGTTAGATGCAAGATAATGAATTCATATGGTATCTATAGGGAACATACAATTACCAGATTTTCCGCTTTTATTAGCGCCCATGGAGGACGTAAGTGACCCTCCATTTAGAGCCGTGTGCAAAGACAATGGTGCAGACCTTATGTATACCGAATTTATTAGTAGCGAAGGCTTGATTCGGGATGCCATCAAGAGCAAACAGAAATTAGATATTTACGATTACGAGCGTCCGATAGGGATTCAAATATTTGGTGGAGATGAGGAAGCGATGGCCTTATGTACCAAAATTGTAGATACTGTAAACCCGGATTTAATTGACATTAATTTTGGATGCCCAGTAAAAAAAGTAGCCATGAAGGGTGCTGGTGCAGGCGTTTTAAGAGACCTTGATTTGATGGTACGTTTAACAGAAGCCGTGGTAAAAAGTACCAACCTTCCTGTGACAGTGAAAACAAGATTGGGATGGGATGATAGTAGTTTAAATGTGCATGAAGCCGCATTAAGATTACAAGATGTTGGGATAAAAGCTTTGGCCATTCATGGACGAACAAGAGTACAGATGTACAAAGGCGAAGCAGATTGGACCATCATAGGCAATATCAAAAATGATCCAAGAATTCATATTCCTATTTTCGGTAACGGGGATATTAATTCTCCAGAAAAAGCCTTGGAATATAAAAATAAATACGGTGTGGATGGTGTGATGATTGGAAGGGCTGCTATTGGGTATCCATGGATCTTTAGAGAAATAAAACATTTCCTAGCCACTGGAGAAAAAATGAAATCACCTTCTATTGAGGAACGCGTAGAAGTGGCAAGAAAACATTTAATTAAATCTTTAGAATGGAAAGGCCCTATTGGTGGCATCAACGAAATGCGCAGGCATTATGCCAACTACTTAAGAGGCTTACCAAATATTAAAGAATATAGAAATCAATTAGTGCGCATTACAGAACGCGAAGGCATCGAAGCTATTTTGGATGAGATCAAAGAAAAATTCAAAGGGATCGAAATAGACTCAGGTAAAATTGTTTTAGAGAATTACCATGAGCATTGCCCTATCGATTAATGGCTTCAATGATTTTTACATCCAAGGGATCCACGCTCATTGGAAAGTAATGTGTCAATACACCTTGTTCATTGATTAAGTATTTACAAAAATTCCAAGCAGGCTCTTGATTACACCAGCCATTTAAATTGGCAGCACTTAGCCAAGTATACACTGAATTCTGATCATTCGATTTTAATACCACCGACTTGGCCATTAAAGGAAAACTCACCCCATAATTTTTTTGACAAAAAGCAGCAATGGCTTGATCATCCTTTGTTTCTTGATTTTTAAAATCATTCGCAGGGAAACCTACCACAACCAATGAACCAGCAAACTGTTTAGATAATTTTTCTAAATTTTCATACTGACCAGTATAACCACAATCACTCGCAGTATTTACAATCAATACTTTTTTGCCTTTGAATTGCTCAAAACTAAATGCATTACCTGCAATGTCTTTTGTTGTTAAACTATAAAATTCAATCGTCCCTTTTTTCATATCCGTATTCACCTGCACTTGCTTAGACCCCGACTTCCCTGTCGACCACATAATTGCCGGATAGATCGTTTTTAAAATAGATTGACGATAAGTCATGTCTTTTTTCTTCATCAATAACGCAGCGCTTACCAATATCCCCACTGCAATGGCTATTTTTATGATCATATTTTTATATTTATTTAAGTACATTTTTTTGAGGCCTTTATCCTATTAATCTTTTTAACAACCAAGCCTTTCCTTTGTAAGGAGGATACTTAAAACTAGGGTCTATCCAAGTAGGTGTTTTTAAAACCGACTTCGTATGCGTAAATGTATCAAAACTTAACTTACCATGATAGCCTCCAGTGCCGCTAAAACCCCTACCACCAAAGGGTAATTCATGATTGGTAATATGCATAGTGGCATTGTTTACACAAGCCCCACCTGAAGGCACATTGGTTAACCAATAAGCCTCATCTGCTTGATTTTCAGTAAACACATAGAATGCCAATGGGTTTGGATTTTTTTGAATAATTGCCAATGCTTCTTCCTTGGATGCATAAGTAAGGATAGGAAGGATAGGTCCAAAAATTTCATCCTGCATAATTTTTGCATCTGGTTGAACACCTACTATGATCGTAGGTTCAATAAATAATTTTTCTCTATTTGATTTTCCTCCATACACAATTTCACCATCTCCTAAATAAGAAGTAAGACGCAACCATTGTTTGTCATTAATTATTTTACCATAATGTTCTGAATTTTCTGCATCCGCACCATAAAATGCTTGGAGTGCAGTAATTAATTCTTTAATTAAATTATCCCTCAAATGATGCGGCACTAAAATATAGTCAGGTGCAATACACATTTGGCCGCAATTAGAAAATTTTGGATTTGCTAAACGGCGCGCTGCTACTCTTAAATTGGCGTCATCACAAATCACCGCAGGGCTTTTGCCGCCTAACTCTAAAGTCACAGGCACTAACTGTTCAGCAGCTAATTTGTAAATTATTTTTCCTACCGTGGTACTTCCCGTATAAAAAATATGGTCGAACCTGTTTTCTGTAAGTAGCGGTGGCAATACTTGCGCACCATCTCCCTCTATATATAAAATATAATTTTCAGGAAATAAATCGCCAATGATCCTGCGCATCACCGCTGCAGTAGCGGGGGCGAACTCACTTGGTTTTAAAACAGCACAATTTCCTCCTGCAATGGCCCCAATTAAGGGTGTAAACAATAACTGAAATGGATAGTTCCAAGGAGCAATGATACAAACCACGCCCAAGGGCTCTTGAATAGTAAAACTAGAAGAAGGCATATTGACCAAATTAGTGGGAACCGATTTGGGCTGCATCCATCCTTTCAAATGTTCGATGGTATAATTTAATTCGCTTAAGAAAAAACCAATTTCAGTCGCCCAGGCATCTTCATCCGTTTTTTTTAAATCGGCATGCAATGCTTTGTACAATGCTTGCTCGTTGTCAAGTACCAATTGCTTGAGTCTTTTAAGTTGCAAAAGCCTAAATGCAAAAGGCTGGGTCGCTCCTGACTGAAAATACTGTCTTAATGCTTCTAATGATGTATTCATAGCGTATAAAATGTATAGCAATTTAAACTTTAATCCCCATACCCATGCCAATTTATACGTTCATAAAAATAATTTCAGCATTTGGGCAATTTTCAATAATTTAACCTACTTAAAAAACCGAAGGGGTACCCCTCCTATTTAAATGATTGCTATGAAAAAAACCGTAAAATCAAGAAGAGACTTCGTCAAAAATGCCGCACTGGCTTTAGGCGGATTTTACATTGTCCCTAGACATGTATTGGGTGGACCAGGATTTACCGCTCCAAGTGATAAATTACAAGTTGCCGGTATTGGTGCTGGAGGTAAAGGAGAAAGTGACTTATGGGCATTTTATCAAAGTGGAAAAGCAGATATCGCATTCTTATGTGATGTAGATGATCGACAAGCTGTAAAGAGTCTTCAAAGATTTCCGAAAGCAAAATACTATAAGGATTATAGAGAAATGTTAGACAAAGAACACAAGAATATTAATGCAGTTTCTGTTTCTACACCAGACCATATGCACGGTGTACAAGCCATGGCCGCAATGCAATTAAATAAACACGTATATGTGCAAAAGCCAATGGCACATGATATCTACGAAGCTAGAATCATGACAGAAGCTGCACATAAATATAATGTTGTCACACAAATGGGTAACCAAGGTGCTTCAGGAGACGGGGTGCGTATGTTGCAAGATTGGTACAATGCAGGATTGATTGGGGATGTGCATACAATTTATTGTTACACAGACCGTCCAGTATGGCCACAAGGCGTGATTCGTCCAACGACAGCTTCTGCAATTCCGGCAGGTTTAGACTATGATTTATGGTTAGGTACAGCACCTCAAAAGGCTTATTTTGATAACGTTTTACCGTTTAACTGGAGAGGATGGTGGGATTATGGAACCGGTGCATTAGGAGATATGGCATGTCATATTATGGCACCAGGTTTTGCTGTGCTTGGATTAGGTTATCCTGTTTCTGCAGAATGTAGTGTAGCAACAAGGTATACTGCACCATGGCAAAGAGTGTATTCACCAGATAGTCCACCAGCAGCATCACATATCATTTTAACTTTCAAAGGACAAAACGGAAAACCAGATGTCAAATTACATTGGATGGATGGAGGTATTCAACCAGAAAGACCAGCTGAATTAGGACCAAACGAAGTCATGGGTGATGGCGGTAATGGTATCATCTTTGAAGGAACAAAAGGCAAGATGATGGCAGGTACTTACGGTGCAAACCCTCAATTATTACCAACTAATTTAACAGCAACTACAAAAGTGCCGCAAACCATTGAAAGAGTTAAAAATGGTGACAATGGACACTATGCAGCATGGGTTGAAGCCTGTAAAGCAGGACCAGGAAGTAAAGAAGCAAAAGCATTGAGTTCTAATTTTGATATTGCAGGACCATTGACTGAATCGGTATTGATGGGTAATTTAGCTATCCGTTCTTATGATGTCAAAGCCAATGATGCAAAAGGATTGACGAGCTATCCAGGAAGAAATATTCAATTAATCTGGGATGGTCCAAATATGAAGATCACTAATTTCGACTTAGCAAATCAGTTTGTAAAACGTGCTTATCGTGAAGGCTGGAGCTTAGGTTCATAATTAAAAAAAATATGGAATCTTTAAAAGATCAATTTTTACTAAGACCCGATATTCATTTTTTGAATTTCGGGTCTTTTGGTGCTACACCAAAACCAATATTCGAAAAATACCAAGCATGGCAAAGGGTTTTAGAGGCCGAGCCCGTGCAGTTCATCGCATTTGATGGCTATCAATACCTTGCAGATTCAAGAGCTGCATTGGCTAAGTTTTTGAACTGTGCGGACAAAGATGATTTGGTCTATGTCACCAATCCAAGTTTTGCAATCAATATGATTGCTAAAAGTTTTCCTTTAGAAGCGGGGGACGAAATTTTAGCTACTGATATTGAATACGGCGCTTGTGACAGAACATGGGAATATTATTGCAAGAAAAAAGGTGCTAATTACAGAAGACAAAAAATCAACTTCCCCATTTTAAACAAGGAGCAATTCATTGAAGATTTTTTTAAAGGATGTAATGAAAAGACAAAAGCCATTTTCATTTCTCATATCACAAGTGCTACTGGATTGATTTTACCAGCAGAAGAAATTTGTGCCATCGCTAAAGCAAAAGGACTTATTACTATTGTAGATGGCGCGCATGCACCTGCACATATCCCATTAGACCTAAATCAAATTCAGGCAGATTTTTATACAGGTGCTTGTCATAAGTGGATGATGGCGCCAAAAGGATGTTCCTTTTTATACGCTGCAAAAGCAGTACAACCCATTTGTGATCCAATGATTGTAAGCTGGGGTTACCAAGCTGCCAAGCCATCGCATTCTAATTTTTTAGACTACCACCAAATGATTGGTACCAGAGACTTTTCGGCCTTCCTAACTGTAGACACTTGTATTGAATTCATGGAGCAACACAACTGGAAAGCTGTTGGACAACAATGTCATGAAATGGTATTAGAAAATGCTCCAAGATTTTTTGACTTATTCAATAGTAAGCCAATTTGCCCACTCAATAGTGAGTGGATTGGACAAATGATTAGCATTCCAATTCAAACGCCAGATCCAGAAAAATTACAAAGGACGTTATTTTTAGATTATAAAATAGAAGTGCCCATCATGCGACAAGGCAACGATGTGTATTTAAGATATTCAATCAATGCTTTTAATTCAGTGGAGAATCTAGATGCGTTGTACAATGCAATAAAAGAGATTCAAAAGCAAGGAATACTTTTAAAGTAAAATATCGTACATCTTATTGTATAGCTATAAAAAAAGGGACACGAATCGTGTCCCTTTTTTTATTTAATCCTTGGTATCCTTACCAATTCAATGTTTTGACATAAGCAGCGTCATCTCTTGCCGCATCTAATTCATTGGATCCTCTATAGTGTTCTTGTTCTACAATCATATGCGCTACACCACGTTTTGCAACTTTTGGTAATAAAGTTTTATAATCAATAGTGCCTTTCCCAATCACGCATGACTCATGCCCAGTGGCTATCTTAGTCATATCTTTCACATGCACTAATTTAAAACGATTAGGAAACTTGTCCATGTATGCAAGTGGATCTACGCCTGCAGCTGCTGTCCAATACATATCCATTTCAAAATCCACTATAGCTGGGTCCGTATTTTTCATCATTAAATCCTGAGGGACAATTCCTTCCATAGCCTTGAAAGAATAATCATGATTATGGTAAGCAAAACGAAGACCATGTTTTTTTGCAATTTCACCACATGCATTAAACTCATCAGCAAATTGCTTAAAATTATCAAGCGTTTTCTGTGGCCCTTTAAATGCACATATGATATACTTTAAACCAATTTCGCCCGCCGCTGCAGCCTTTTGTTCGAAAGATTTAAAATTACCAGTATCATTACAATGCGTCGAAATCATATTCATTCCTAAATCATCCATTACTTTTTTGAACTCCGTATTTTTCATACCCCAAAACATGCCTTTAGGACCTTCGAAGCTTTCAATTTTTGTATAGCCATTGGCAGCAATTTGTTTTAAAACCCCAAGTGGATCTTTTGCCAATGCTTGTTTCACTGACCACAATTGAATTCCAAATGGATTAGACTTTGGCGCCATCGCCATTAACTCATTTTTAAATGGTATTGACAATGCCACACTTGTTAAAGCGGCACCACGTAAAAAACTTCTTCTTGAATTTGACATAAATTAAAATTGAAAACCAAATGAATAATTGTAAAAACTGAGCCTCCTTTTGGAGGCTCAGTAGTATCTTTTTTTTAAGAAGTAGCCCAAGCTTTTTCTCCTTTTGTATAAGGCATACAACCTTCATACTTACCAGGAACAGCTACATATCTGAGCACTTCTGTTGCACCAATTTTTGAAGTAAACAAACCAGATAAAGTCATTTGCTTCATCATGGTAAAGTAATGCGTAGGGTCTTCTTGTTTTTTATTTTTTTGGTACTCCTTCGCTTCTTGATCTAGTTCAGTTAAGAAAGCAGTACGCTCTTCTGGAGTAGATTCCATGAATGCTTTATTGTGGTGCTTTTTAGAAGCAGCATTCAATTCCTCCATACCCTTCATAAAAATTTCTTGGTCCTTTGCTTCGTAACAATCGCTCACCATGATTTGCATGAAAGCGCCTACATTGGCAGCTTTTGCACCTGGTGTATCGGTTGCAGGTAGGATGGTTTCACCCACTTCGTTTAAAAAGTCAATATCTGCTTGGGAGAAAGTCACCCCCTTGGTATTGGTTTTACAACCAGTCAAAAAAGCTTCTGCACCTAAAACTGTTCCACCCATGATGATGGCAACTCTAGAAAGGGCTTCTCTTCTATTTATCATAAAATATTTTTTAAAAATTAAATTATAAGTTTCCTTTTTTCAATTCTGATACAGCAAAGTCTACCGCTCTTGCAGTGAATGCCATATAAGTTAATGAAGGGTTCACGCAGTTTGCACTTGTCATGAACGAACCATCCGTCACAAATACATTCGGTGCATCCCATACTTGGTTATTGCCATTCAATACAGAAGTCTTAGGATCTCTACCCATACGCGCAGTACCCATTTCATGAATACCTCTACCTGGTGTACCATCTCCTTCAAAACCTTGTACATTTTTAGCACCTGCACGCTCCAGCATTTCTTTTGCGTCTTCTAAAATGTCTTTACGCATTTTGATTTCATTGTCTTTCAACTCACAATCAATGTTCAAGACATTCAATCCCCACTTATCTTTTTTAGTTTTATCTAAAGTCACTTTATTGGTTTCGTCTGGTAACATTTCACCAAAGCCCATCATACCAATAGACCATCCACCTGGTTCAGTCAATGCATCTTTAAATTTACCACCGATACTCACTTCTGCCACATCGTGACCCCATCCTTCTCTGTTGGCACCACCTTGGTAACCAAATCCTCTGATATAATCACGCTTCTCATCCCCAAGGTTTCTAAATCTTGGAATATAGAAACCATTGGCGCGACGACCAAATGTGTATTTGTCTTCATACCCTTCTATTGTGCCACCTGCACGATTACCTAAATGGTGGTCCATTAAATTTTTACCCAATGCATCACTGCTACTTCCTAGTCCACCTTCCCAAACATCTGTAGCAGAATTCATCAAGAGCCAAGTGCTGTTTAAAGTAGAGGCATTCACAAAAATAATTTTTGCTTTATACTCTATTGTTTTATTGGTCTCAGCATCTAATACCGTTACGCCAGTCGCACGCTTTTTATCTTTATCATATTTGATTTCTGTCACAATAGAAAAAGGTCTTAAAGTTAAATTTCCTGTTGCTACTGCAGCTGGTAAAGTAGAAGATTGCGTACTAAAATATCCACCAAACTGACAACCCAACCAACACTTATTTCTGAACTGGCAACCAGGACGACCTTCATGTGGCACAGTAATATTAGCCGTACGTCCAATGATTAAATGACGGCTTCCTTTATAAATTTCTTTGATTCTTGCAGCCACGTCTTTCTCCACACATGTCAAATCCATTGGAGGTAAAAACTGACCATCAGGCAATAAATCAATCCCATCTCTATTTCCACTAATGCCTGCAAATTTTTCTACATAATCATACCATGGCTCAATCTCTTTATAACGTACAGGCCAGTCAACTGCGATACCGTCTTTTGCATTCGCTTCAAAATCAGCATCCGCCCAACGATAAGACTGACGACCCCACATTAAAGAACGACCACCAACATGGTATCCTCTAAACCAATCAAAACGTTTTGTTTCTGTATACGGATGATCCTTATCAGAACACCAGTAATCTAAATTCGTTTCGTTCAACGGGTAGTCGCGTTTTAACACAGGATAATCTTCGATCATCTGTTGTGTTCTACCACCTCTATGTGGAAAATCCCATGATTCTTTATCTGCATTCACATAGTCCTTAATGTGTTCGATGTTTCTTCCACGCTCTAACATTAAAACTTTAAGTCCTTTTTCTGTAAGCTCTTTTGCAGCCCATCCGCCACTGATTCCAGAACCTACTACGATTGCGTCATACTGTTGTTCGGCCATTGTAAAAAAATTTATGAGTTATTATGATTGGTTTATAAAAGTATTATTTAAATATCGCAAACTGTAACAGCTTGCTTGAGTGAACTAATTTTATCTGGGTTCGTTGCAATGAATTCATGTGCCACATAACCATTGTAACCAGTGGCTTTGATCGCACGCATGATGGCTGGATAATTTAATTCCTGACGATCATCTAATTCATGTCTACCTGGAACACCCGCAGTGTGATAATGCCCAAAATAAGTATGACTGTCTTGAATAGAACGAATGATATCTCCCTCATCTATTTGCATATGATAAATGTCAAATAAAATTTTAAAATTAGGAGAGCCCAATTGTTTACATAGTTCGATACCCCATGCAGATTTATCACCCATATAATCTTTATGGTCTACTTTGGAATTGAATAATTCAATATGAATGGTCACACCTTTCGCTTCTGCTAATGGCATGATTTTTTTTAGTCCTTCAACGCAATTTTTCAATCCTGTAGCGTCATCCATGCCATTTCTATTTCCCGAAAAACAAATTAAATTTTTATACCCAGCTGCTGCTACCAATGGAATTGCTTCCAAATAATCTTTGATCAACCAAGGATGATGCATCGGGTTATTCCAACCTTTTGTCAAACTTGTTTCACCAGCAGTATAACACATGGAACAGTCAATGCCATATTTTTTTACCGTATCCCACTCAGTTGGTTTTAATAAATCAATGGCGTTGAATCCGATACTTTTTACTTCCTTACATAAATCTTCTAAACTAAAATCACTGTAACACCATCTGCAAACACTATGGTTGATATTGCCTTTTAAATTAGCTGCATCAGCTGGTGGATTGGATAGATTTGCTAATTGCGCAGTCGCTTGATGTGGTAACGCCAAACCAGCAGCCATCGCGGCAGATCCGGATAAAACTTGTTTCAGTAAATTTCGTCTATTGAGCTTTGTAGACATAGCAAGCATGCATTTGGATGAGTTTATAAATGTAAATTTATTTTTGCATTCTTTTCAAATATTTTCCATGGAAAAAAGGGGTTTTTTGAGAAATAATGAGGAAATTGCTCTTACAATAGGATGAACGTGTTATTTTGACACATTCAGCTTATTTTGTAAGCATAAATACTCCCTAAAAAATGAACAGAAAACTACGCATGGGTATGGTAGGTGGTGGAAAGGACGCATTCATTGGCGCCATACACAGACTTGCCGCAAATATGGATGGGCTCATTGAGGTCAAATGTGGTGCATTAAGTATCAACCCAGAAATAGCTGTAGCCTCTGGAGAAGCTTTGTTTCTTCCTAAGGAAAGAACCTACTTAACATATGAGGAGATGATTACAAAAGAAGCGCAATTGCCAGCCGATGAGCGCATTGATTTCATAACCATTGTAACACCAAATTTTGCACATTTTGCACCTGCTATGATGGCTTTGGAAAATGGTTTCAATGTAGTGATAGAAAAACCAATTACTTTCTCCTTAGAAGAAGCAAAATTATTAGCACAAAAATTGAAAGAAACAGGCTTAACGCTTTGCTTAACGCATACCTATTCTGGTTATCCAATGGTCAAGCAAGCAAAGGCCATGGTGCGCGAAGGCAAGCTGGGTAAGATTCGTAAGGTGTGGGTGGAATATCCACAAGGATGGTTAAGTAGACTGTCGGAAAGAGAAGGCAATGCACAAGCAGCATGGAGAACGGATCCAAAAAAATCGGGTAAGAGTTCTGTGATGGGTGATATTGGAACGCATGCTGCCCATTTAGCCGAATACATTACTGGTGCAAAAATCACTGATATCTGTGCAGAATTAAACACATTAGTAGATGGCCGTGCGATGGATGATGATGGCGCAGTCATGTTGAAATTTGACAATGGCGCAAAGGGCGTATTGATGGCATCGCAAGTGGCCGCAGGCGAGGAGAATGCATTAAAGATTAGAGTATACGGAGAACAAGGAGGAATTGAATGGTTTCAACATGAGCCCAATTCACTCATTGTAAAATGGTTGGATCAGCCAACACAAATTTTACGAGCAGGGGCCAACTACGGCGCTCATTTATCCAGCTTTGCAACACATAATTGTCGCACTCCTGGCGGACATCCAGAAGGCTATTTAGAAGCATTCGCTAATATTTATAGAAACTTTGCACTTACTTTGTCTGCAAAAATGGATGGCACTATTCCAACACCCGAAATGTTAGATTTCCCAGGCGTAGAAGATGGAATTAGAGGGATGGCATTTATTGACAATGTAGTTTTATCTGCAGGTTCTGATCAAAAATGGACGGCACATAAAATTTAAATGCGATATTTAAAAAAGGCAATCATTATCATATGACAACAGTAAAAGGACCAGGTATATTTTTAGCACAATTTTTAGGAGATCATTCTCCATTCAATACTTTAGAGGGAATCTGCAAATGGGCTGCAGGATTGGGTTTCAAGGGTGTACAAATTCCAAGTTGGGACGCACGCTGTATTGATTTACAAAAAGCAGCAGAAAGCAAAACCTATGCCGACGAGATTAAAGGCATTGTGCAGGCTGCTGGATTAGAGATCACAGAATTGTCTACACATTTACAAGGACAATTAGTGGCAGTGCATCCTGCCTATGATGCGCAATTTGATGGCTTTGCACCAGTTGAATATAGAGGCAGTCCCAAAGCAAGAACTGAATGGGCCATACAACAATTAAAATATGCAGCAAAAGCATCTCAACATTTAGGATTGAATGCACACGCCACTTTTAGCGGTGCTTTATTATGGCATACCGTTTATCCATGGCCACAAAGACCTGCAGGTTTAGTCGAAACAGGCTTTACAGAATTAGGAAAAAGATGGTTGCCAATTTTAAATGAATTTGATGCTGCTGGCGTAGACTTATGTTATGAAATTCATCCAGGAGAGGATTTGCATGATGGCATTTCCTATGAAATGTTTTTAGATAAAGTGGGACAACATCCTCGTGCTTGTTTATTATTTGATCCATCGCATTTGGTATTGCAATGCATGGACTATAAAGGCTATATCGACGCATACCATGAGCGTATCAAAATGTTTCATGTAAAAGATGCCGAGTTTAATCCGAGTGCAAAGCAAGGCGTATATGGTGGTTATCAAAACTGGATCGATCGTGCTGGAAGATTTAGATCCCTTGGTGATGGCCAAGTAGATTTTAAAAGTATCTTTAGCAAGCTAGCAGCTTATGATTATAAAGGTTGGGCAGTATTGGAATGGGAATGTTGTTTAAAGCATCCAGAAGTGGGTGCAGCAGAAGGTGCTGTATTTATTCAAAACCATATCATCCCTATAACAGCAAAAGCTTTTGATGATTTTGCTAGTACAGGATCGGACGAGGCGTTTAACAAAAAAATATTAGGCATTTAGTCAAGAAGTAAAATATTTAGTCAAATCAAGAATTCAAATCAAGAATATAATTTACACAATCAAATATAACAGTATGCATAAAATTTTATACACCCTAACAGCAGCCATTTTCCTAGCGGCCTGTGGTGGTGGAGCAACCAACAAAACATCTACAACAGAAACAACCACTACTTCGGAAACTAAATTATCTGACAATCCGGATTATTCAAAAGGATTGGCCTTGATTGCAGGAAGCGATTGTTTAACCTGTCATAAAGTAGCTGAAAAAAGTATAGGACCAGCTTACCAAGATGTAGCAGCTAAATATGAAAATACAGATGACAATATTGAAATGCTAGCCGGAAAAATTATCAAAGGCGGAAGTGGCAACTGGGGTGCTATCCCAATGACAGCGCATGCAAACCTGAGCGAGGAGGATGCAGAAGCGATGGTGAAATACATTTTACTATTAAAAAAATAATTATGAAAAAACAATTACTTGCTCTAACCTTATTGACTTTTGCAGTGCTTGGTTTTAATCAAACTCAAGCTCAAGAAAAATGGATCTCTTTATTTGACGGAAAAACAACCAACGGCTGGCATACATTCGGGAAAAAAACTGCAGGTGAAGCATGGAAAGTAGTAGACGGTGCAATCATGTTTGACCCAAGTAATAAGTTATATGGAAGAATAGTAGGTGGTGGTGATATTGTCACCAACGAAAGTTTTTCAGATTTCCATTTGCAATTAGAATGGAAAATTGCTAAAAATGGTAATAGTGGTATTATCTTTTTTGTACAAAATGACCCATCAAAATATAAAAATACTTGGCACACTGGACCCGAAATGCAAGTCTTAGATAACGAAGGTCACCCAGATGGTAAAATCATTAGCCACAGAGCTGGCAATTTATATGACCTGATTGTTGGCGATGAGTCTGGCGCTAAACTTGCAGAAGAATGGAATCAAGTAGACATCATTGTAAACAAAGGTGTTTTAATCATGAAATTAAATGGTGTAACCACTGTAAACACACATTTAGGCGATGATAGTTGGAAAGAGTTAATTAGAAAAAGTAAATTTTCGAAAGGTGAATCACCTGATTTTGGAAAAGTATTTTCTGGGCATATCAGCTTGCAAGATCATGGTGATCAAGTTTGGTACAGAAATATTCGTATCCAAAAATTATAAGCATAGTTACTCAAACGAGTGGAAAATAAACATGAACAATTTATGCGTCAGGCCCTCTTACAAGCTAAGCGGGCTTTTGATGAAGATGAAGTACCCGTAGGTGCTGTGATTGTGATGAACGATCAGGTGATCGCGAAAGGATACAATCAAGTACAACTTTTAAAAGATGTTACAGCGCACGCCGAAATTCTAGCCCTATCAAGTGCTTGTGAAAACCTGCAATCTAAATACCTGCCAGAAGCAACACTCTATGTGACCTTAGAGCCTTGCTTAATGTGCGCTGGTGCATTGTACTGGAATAAGATTGGCCATATTGTTTTTGGCGCCTTTGACGAAAAAAACAGTTACCGACGCGTCACCGAAAAAAATCCATTTCATCCTTCCACTACACTCACTGGAGGCATCCTGCAAGAAGAATGCGCAGCTCTAATGCAATCCTTCTTTAAAGCCAAACGTTAACTTTTCCCTTTATAGTGCTTTGTAAAAAATAGCTTTCTTGCGTAATCCTAAAAACGGATTACTTCAGAAACTATTTATTTACTCCGCCTGTATAGAAATTTAGAAATAAACATAGTGCCCCGAATACGATTTCGGTTCCTTCCGCATGAGGATGAGGGGTAGCTATGTTTATTGCTTCAATAGCTTCTTTCGATAAAAAGAAAATAGATTACGCAGGAAAGCTATTTTTTACTGCGATCATATCATTTGAAATACTATTTATTGAAAAAAAGGCATCAAGTCGCTTAAATGAACGCAAAGCATTGTAATTTTGACATTCAAACATTCAAATTAAAAAGAAAAATATGTCATTTACATTACCTGCATTACCCTATGCACACGAAGCCTTAGAGCCGCATTTTGATACATTGACCATGCAAATACACCATGGCAAACACCATCAAGCTTATGTTGATAATTTAAATAAAGCAGTTACCGGTACGCCTAACGAAGGCAAGACAATCGAAGAACTAGTTGCGGTTGCTGGAAGCATTAGTCCTGCTGTAAGAAATAACGGCGGTGGTCATTGGAACCATACTTTCTTTTGGAATAGCTTGGCGCCTAATGCAGGTGGACATCCAACAGGCGAATTAGCTGCATCGATTGATGCAAGCTTTGGAAGTTTTGATGCATTCAAAGAAAAATTTGCCAACGCTGGTATGACACGTTTTGGAAGCGGATGGGCATGGTTGATTGTGAAAGATGGTAAATTAGAAGTAAGCTCTACGCCAAATCAAGACAATCCTTTAATGGATGTAGCTGAAGTAAAAGGCGCACCAATCTTAGGAGCTGATGTTTGGGAGCATGCCTATTATTTGAAATATCAAAACAGAAGAGCAGACTATTTAGCAGCTTTTTGGAATCTAGTGAATTGGTCTGTGATTGCAGATCGTTTTGCTGCTGCGAAATAATTCAATACAAAAAACAATACTCAAAACCGTCTCCACAAGGGGCGGTTTTTTTGTTGTATTATACTATAACTAACTATGGTACTGGGTCGTAGCCATTTCCTCCACCTGGCCTGCATTTGCTAAGTCTTTTCATGCCCATCATAATTCCTTTAATAGGGCCATATTTTTGAATGGCCTCTGAGGTATAGTGAGAGCAAGAAGGTGTGAATCGGCATTTGCTTCCTCCTAAATAAGGTGATAAAACGTATTGATAAAATCGTATCAATACGATAAATGGAAAGGCAATGATTTGTTTAAGCTTATCCATAAATGCGTTTTACCAATTGATCCAATATCAATTTCATTTTTGCATTGATCTCTATTTGTGGTAATACATTTTCTTCCATGTATAGAATAAAGATGCTTAACCGTTTGTCTTGCAATGGAAGCTGGGCTTTGAAAGCAGGCAGTTCTAAACGATAGGCTTCTCTCAATAATCGCTTTACTCGATTGCGTTGTACTGCCTTTTTAAACTGTTTAGTGGGTGCACCTACCCCAGCTTGTATAATTAGTGGCGCTGAATTTATTGTATGTTCCTCGCCAATATTTTCTAAAGTATAGATTAACCTAAGCGGCGAATTAGACATTGACTTGCCTAAAGCAAACAAATTTTGCATTTGCTTCCTGCTTTTTAATTTATCCTGTTGTTGATATGTAAAAATCTTTGCCAATAATGAATATACTTGTTTACTGTTTTATGGATGATCCATTAAAAAAGTCCACCCGAAAACGAGTGGACTTTAAAATTATAAGTTTCTACGAATAGAGATTAAATTATTTTAATCCTTTCTCGCTAGATACAGTTAGTTTCTTGCGTCCTTTCTTGCGGCGACTTGCTAATACCTTACGACCATTAGCTGATTCCATACGCTTACGAAAACCATGAACTGATTTACGACGACGTTTATGAGGTTGGAATGTACGTTTCATAATATACTTTTTTTTGCGGGTTATTAGGATTATTCCTATATGCCCTTGAGGTTTAAAACTTTTTATTCAAATCCGTTCTTATAGCAGTCACCATACCACTACCTGTGAAAGGACGGCAAAAATAGGGTTTTTTTTGAATTTTTAAGCTAAATCTGTGTGATTTGCAGCAATTTTTTGGCCAAAGAACAAACTTCCTTGCTCCTCAAAGCTGGTAGGATTGTCTGTAGTGAAAAAAAGAAGCTGACCATTTTTGCTGCATTTTTGGTCCATTTCTGGGTGATTTTGCAAATAGGTGGCTAAACTCTTTGCAACAATATCCCCTTGGGTCACTAATTTGACATTTTCTGGCAAGAAGCTTTGAATCTTTTTTTCCATTAATGGATAGTGGGTACAGGCAAGCAATACGGTGTCAATTTTGGAGGACTGAGCAAATAGTTGATCAATGTATAATTGTACAAAGTAATCGGCACCTGGGCCATCTTGTTGCCCATTTTCGATCAATGGCACCCACATAGGACAGGCTTGTTGAAAAATGGATGCTTCTGGCGCAAATTTTGCTAATTCAATTGGATAACTATCGCTCTGAATCGTACCCGTTGTTCCTAAAATACCAAGATGATGCGAATTAGAATAGGTGCCTAAGATTTCTGAACTAGGCCTAATCACACCTAAGACTCTTTTATCTGGTGCGAGATGAGGCAAATCCAATTGTTGGATATTTCTAAGTGCTTTTGCAGATGCTGTATTGCATGCTAAAATAACTAAGCTACAACCTTGTTTAAAAAACCATTCAACTGCTTCCAAAGTATATTGGTACACCGAATCAAAAGACCTTGTTCCATATGGCGCACGGGCATTGTCTCCCAAATAGAGATAATCATATTGAGGCAGTTGCTGCTTCAATTCTTTTAAGATGGTTAGACCACCATAACCACTATCAAAAACGCCAATGGGTGCTTGCATAAAATAGGTATTCACTGATTTCGTAAAACTAATACACCCCGTTGTAAAACAACGAGGTGTATTAAACTATTTTTTCTAAAATATTATCCTTTTTTAGCTGGAGTCGCTGGTTTAGCAGCGCCACCTGTTGCAGCTTTGAAAGCATCTTCGATGTCCTTAGGAACTGGAAGCTTCAATCTTAAAGCAACACGAACCGTTAAGTTGTCAGCGATAGATGGTTGAGCATAAGGAGACAAAGCGTCTGCCTTCAATACCAAATTGTATTTTTGCTCTGCTACGATTTCACTTAAAGCTTGTGCAATTTTTTGTCTGTAAGGTAACAATAAGCCATCTTGCTTTTGCTCCATCATTTGTTGTTGGTACTGTTGCCAGTTGATCAACTTATACTTTAAACGATTTAAATCGTCAGTAGCCATTTGTAAAGCCTTTGGTCTTTTTGACAAATCAGCAGAATCTCTTTTGTAGATACTATCTTTTACTTGGTAATCCTTTAAAGTATAGTTGTACTCGTCTTGTAAAGAATCTTTAGCATAAGAGTTTAATACAGTATCTAATTTTTCTTGGATACCAGGAAATAATGCGATTACGCTTTGGTCATCGAAATAACCAATTTTTGTTTGTGCGGTCGCACTGTTACCGAAAGCACATGCCACTAACAAGATGGCTGCAAATAAAACTTTCTTCATGTCTATTTTTGTTTGTTTGTTTAATTATTGATGACCCCTAATTCTTTTAAAATATCGTCGCTTTTATCCAACTTCGGGTCTGCAAATATAATGGTAATTCCTTCACTTTTATCTAAAATGAAGTCATACGAACGGGCGGTAGCCATTTTTTGAGCGGCATTATAGACCCTATCTTGTATCGGCTTTACTAATTTTTGACGTTCCTTAAACAAATCCCCCTCGTATCCGAATCGCTTTTTTTGCAGATCACGCAAGGCCTTTTCTTTCATAAACAACTCATCTTCACGCTTTTTTCTTAAATCTTCGGACAACATAAACTGCTCAGCTTCATAGTTCTTGTACATTTTGTCCAGGATCATTTGTTGCTCATCAATTTCTTGTTGCCACTGATCCCCCAGTGCTTTTAATTTCTTATCTGCTTCCTTGTATTCAGGAATTCTGTCTAAAATATACTTGGTGTTAATCACTGCATATTTTGATTGTGCTTGTGAAGTAAAAGCTAAACCAAGGAGTACAACACCCAAAAAAAACAATTTGTTATATTTCATAATGTAGGTATTTATTTGTGGTAATGGATTGGTATTATTCAGGTTCAAATCCTAACATAAAGGTGAATCTAGCTGCATCCTTTAATGAATTGGTTCCATTTAAGCGATCTAGACCGATACCATAATCAAATCCAAGTAGTCCAAACATCGGCAAGAAAAAACGCATACCCACACCAACTGATCTTCTCAGTTTAAATGGATTGTAATCTTTCATACTGTACCAACCATTCGCTGCTTCAAAAAAGCCCAATGCATAAATGGTACTACTTGCTGCTAAACTTAATGGGTATCTAAGTTCAACAGCATACTTATTAAAAATGGTAAACTTTTGTCTTGAAGATTGTTGATCAGGATTGATTTTTGGATTAGAGGATTCATAAACAGGATAACCTCTTTGTGCAATGATATCGAAGCCTAAAAGTGCAAACTGATTGCTTAAACCTGCGTCACCCACCTGGAATCGCTCAAATGGTGAGATAGCTAAATCAGAATTGTATCTTCCTACGAAACCATATTTTGCAGCAAACTTTAATACAAATTGTTTGTTGCGATCTTCCCCAGCTGGTTTACCTAATGGCACAAACCATTCTCCATTAAAGCGCCATTTATGGTACTCCAATAATTCATATGGATTTTGCTTGAAAGCAAAATTAGGATCAAATAAAGAATATGGAGGTGTCAATTGACCACTCAATAAGAAAGTAGAACCTGTTCTTGGAAACAAGGGTTGATCAACAGAAGTTCTTTGTAAAGCAATCCTAAAGTTTAAATTATTAACAATACCATTGTCAAAATTAGGAAGGTTGAAAGGGTCAATCGCATAGTTCTTTAAAGTATAACGTGTGTAGTTCAATCCCATACTTAAAGAGAAAAAGTCATCCGGCCATGCCAATTGACGGCCAAAAGAAACGGTTGCACCAGTCGTCGAAATGTACCTTGAATCTGCCGCATTTGGATCAAACATTCCAGTCAGTTGATCAAAGGTTTGTCCGAATTTTGTATTGTACACACTCACTGTTAAAGAATTACGCTTAATACCCCCAAACCATGGCTCAGTGAATGAGAAGTTAGTAGATCTAAACGCTTTACCGTTACTTTGAAAACGGATACTTAATTTTTGTCCATCCCCCATTGGCAATGGATCCCAAGCCGATTTTTTGAAAATATTTTTTGATGAAAAGTTATTAAAGGTCACACCCAAAGTTCCTGTCAATCCAATAAAACCTCCCCATCCAGCACTTAATTCTAATTGATCACTTGATTTTTCTTCTACCCCATAATTGATATCAACTGTACCGTCTTCTGGATTAGGAACCGGATCGATTTTTATTTTCTCTTGGTCAAAATAATTTAATTGTGAAATCTCACGTTGAGAACGAATCAATAATGAACGGCTAAATTTATCACCTGGTACTGTTCTGATTTCTCGACGCACAACAAAGTCTTTCGTCTTCTCATTTCCAGCAATACGAATAGTTTTAATGGTTGCTTGAGGACCTTCTTGTATTCTTACTTCAAAATCGATTGTGTCATTGTATACAGCAGTCTCAATTGGGTTGATGCTAAAGAATAAATAACCATCATCTTGGTAAATACCACTAATATCTCCACCTTCTGCTGTAGGCGTTTTACCTAATTTATTAAAAAAGATTTCTCTGTTGTAGATATCTCCTCTTTTAATATTCAATATACTTGATAAAACAGAATCAGGATATTTTGTGTTGCCTCTCCAGCTAATACTACCAAAGAAATACTTACGTCCTTCTTTGATTTGCATATCAATATGCAAATGCCCCACAGCGTTATGATAGATGGTATCTTTTTCAATCACCGCATCTCTAAAACCTAAAGAATTATAATAGTTCAATAAATTATCCTTACTCTCATCGTATTTTTTAATATCATACTTGGAAGATGAAAAACCAATTCTCGCGTATGGATTTAATATTTTTTTTGTTTTTGAAAAAGTCAAGTAACCACGCTCTTTTAAATATTGATCAAAAGTATATGGAGAGGTTTTTACAATGGCAGGCTTGTCATTCACTGGGAATATGGTCAAGCGAGACTTTTCATGGATCTCTTTTAAGCTTTTCTTTAATTTAGTTTCATCAATTAGATTACCACCAAAGTTGATATTATTGATTCTTACTTTGGGCCCTTTATTTACAATAAAATCAAGTACTAATTGATTTTTCCGAACTGAGTCTATTGTTTCTTTGATACGAACACTCGCATCTTGAAAACCTTTTTCTGCATAGAATTTTTTAATGCCTTCGATGGCAGTGATGCGCATATTATCAGTCACCACCCTATTAGGTGTCAACCCTGTTTTACCTGAAAGTTCTTCCGTTTCTGATTTTTTAATGCCAGTAAAATTGAATCGAGCCAACCTTGGTCTTTCCACCACATTGATCTCTACATCAATTTCAGTTCCTTTTACATCGGTTAAAAAAACACTTACATCGCTGAAATAATTTTGATCCATTAATTTTCGAATGGCTTTGGCAAAATTATCTCCGCCAGGTAAGGCCACTTCATCCCCATCGTTTAGGGTGGATAAGGATAACAATAAGCTTTCATCAAAGAATTGATTACCAACAACTTTGATACTACGAATCTTGTACTTTGAAGGTGTTTTTTGATTTAAAATCCCCAGCAACTTAACATTGATCTGGCTAACTGAATCCTGCCCTTTTTGGTCTTGGGCAAAACTAGAGGTGGATAAGATAAGTAAGGAGAGCATTCCTATAGTAAACTGGGTCAATTTCTGCATCTGCTAGTGGGCTATATATGTATTATTTATAAGAGGCGCAAATTACTCGTAATATTTCAAAGTCTTTGTTAAAAACCCAAAAAAACAAGTTAATAATTTTATGTATCTAGGTTAATTTGAGCGCTAGTTTTACCAAATCGGCGTTCCCTAGACTGAAAATCCATAATTGCTTCAATAAAAGTATCTTTTCCGAAAGCTGGCCATCGAGTTTCGGTAAAATAAAGCTCTGCGTAGGCCAGTTGAAAGAGTAGAAAATTGCTTATTCGGTGTTCTCCGCTTGTTCTAATCATCAGTTCAGGATCTGGGAAGTCTTTAGTGGATAAGGATTGTACAAAACAGGCTTCATCTATCTGTGTTGGATCCAATTTGCCTGCCTTAACCGCTTCAGCAAGGGACTTTGCGGCCTGAATGATTTCCCATCGACTGCTATAGCTTAATGCGATAACTAATTGTAAACCAGTATTTTGTGCTGTTGTCTGGGTCGCAGTAGCTAGGGCCTGACGGGCTTCATCTGGCAAAAGATCTAAGTTTCCTATGAAATGAAGTCGGATGTTATTCTTATGCAAATCTGGCACTTCCTTGCTGATCGTATCTACAAATAGGGACATCAAGCCCAACACTTCGGCCTGTGGTCGGTCCCAGTTTTCAGTACTAAATGCATATAAAGTAAGGTACTGAATGCCTATTTCGGTGGCCGCCTCCACCACTTTACGAACGCTGATGACACCATGATAATGACCATATAAGCGATCCTGCCCCTGCTCCTCGGCCCACCTACCATTCCCATCCATGATTATTGCAATATGCTTGGGAAGCCTATGTAAGTCCAATTTGTCCATGATGTAAAATTAAGAAAATCAGCAGGTTATTTACGCTTAAATTTAAGTCTGCTTAAAAATCCAGACTTGTTTTGTTT
>CAMAQL010000002.1 GCA_945860605.1 Chitinophaga pinensis | reverse complement strand
TTAGCAGCCTTCTTAGGAGCAGCTTTCTTAGCAGCTTTTTTAGGAGCAGCTTTTCTAACTACTTTCTTTGCAGCTTTTTTTGGAGCAGCTTTTTTAGCCGCTTTTTTTGCAGTTGCCATGTTTTTTAGATTTAATGGTTAGTAAATATGCACTAAAAGTAAAAACTTTTTTAATAACTACAAAAAATATTTTTTAAGCCACTAATTCAACAGGAACTACAGAAACTGTCGTTTTGTTATTTTTACCCTTTTTAAACTCAACAATTCCGTCTGTTAGAGCGAAAATGGTGAAGTCAGACCCTAAACCAACGTTCTTACCAGGGTGGTATTGAGTACCTCTTTGACGAATTAAGATATTGCCATTTAAAGCTGGTTGTCCACCATATATCTTAACGCCTAATCTTTTACTTTGTGAATCACGGCCGTTCTTAACGGATCCTTCACCTTTTTTGTGTGCCATAGTATCTTAGTTTAAGCTATGTTTTCGATTTTGATTTGAGTATAATGCGTTCTGTGACCGTGTTTCTTGCGGAAACCCTTTCTCCTCTTCATTTTAAAAGCGATCACTTTATCACCTTGAACTAGGTCGTTTGTAATTTCAGCCTTCACTACCGCTTTAGTCGCGAAAGAGATGCTGCCATTATTATCAACGAATATTACATCATTGAATTCAACTTTGTCTCCGGTTTTACCTTGCAGGTGAGGTACATACAAGCTATCTCCTGCTTGTACTTTGAATTGTTGTCCTGCGATTTTAACTACTGCTAACATAATTGTCCAAAATTAGGAGGGCAAAGGTAATTATAATTATCGCAATATGCAAGGAATTCTTGAAAAATATAATTTAGCTATTTTTTAAGGATATAAACCGGCAAGAGGGTTGAAGTTCCGTAAAATACCCCCTAAATTTGCTCCTGACTTCAAATGTCTTTAACAGATCCCTATGAATATTAAGTCTTTATTGGCAAAACCCTTTGCTGGTGTCGTCTATCGACAAATCCAAAAAGAACGTATTTCTGCTTTATCGGATCAGCAAAATATTCTAAATCAATTAGTTAAGACAGGTAATGCCACTATTTTTGGTAAGGAGCACAAATTTGATCAGGTCAATAGTCCCCTTGAATTTCAGCAAGCTGTGCCATTAAGAGACTATGAAGCCTTTAAGACATATATAGAACTGATCAAAAAAGGGACTCATAACGTGCTTTGGAAAGGAAAGCCGATCTATTTTGCTAAGACCAGTGGTACAACGAGTGGCGTAAAGTACATCCCAATTACAAAAGATTCTATTAGCAATCATATTAATGGTGCTAGAAATGCCCTCTTAACTTATATGGCAACCACCGGACAGCACCAGTTTGTCAATGGACGAATGATTTTTTTAAGCGGATCGCCTGTTTTAGAAAGGGTAGCAGGCATTCCTACCGGAAGATTAAGCGGCATTGTAAACCACCATATCCCTGCTTATTTAAGAAGCAATCAATTGCCAAGCTATGAAACGAATTGTGTCGAAGAATGGGAGGAGAAATTAGATCGCATTGTAGAAGAGACCATCTTAAAAGATTTGACCTTAGTGGGTGGAATTCCTCCATGGATGCAAATGTATTTTGACCGTATTGTAGCAAAATCTGGAAAATCAGTTAAAGAAGTATTTCCAAATTTACAAGTCTTGGTGCAAGGAGGTGTTAATTTTGAACCTTATAAATCTAAATTGTTTGATACCATCGGTAAGTCCATCGATACCATTGAATTGTTCCCAGCGAGCGAAGGATTTTTTGCTTTTCAAGATACAAGAGATCAACAAGGCCTATTATTAAATACCAATAGCGGCATTTATTATGAATTCATTCCTTTAGCAAATATCCATGAATCCAATCCTATTAGACTTAATTTATCTCAAGTCGCGTTAGGGGTGCAATATGCACTCGTGATTAATAGCAATGCAGGTTTATGGGGTTATCATATTGGTGATACCGTGAAGTTTGTGAGTATTGATCCTTACAGACTTATTGTCACAGGAAGGGTCAAACATTTTATTTCGGCATTTGGAGAACATGTGATTGGGGAGGAAGTGGAAGCAGCTATGTTACAAGTGGCTGATGAAATGAACGCATCTATTGTAGAGTTTACTGTGGCACCTTATATCGCTCAAGATGAAGGAAAAAGTTACCATGAATGGCTCGTTGAATTTGAAAGACCACCATCAGATATGGTGCTATTTAAATCTAAATTAGATCAAGCCATGTGTGCAAGAAATGTATACTATCAAGACCTGATTGCTGGAAATATTTTAGCACCACTCGTGCTGACAGTGGTTCCTAAAAACGCATTTATTGACTACATGAAATCCGAAGGAAAATTGGGTGGTCAGAATAAAGTACCAAGATTAAGTAACGACCGAAAAATTGCAGACGCACTGCGCAATCAATTAGGCAAATAGCCAGAATAGAATAAAAAGCGTATTTTTAACCTCAAGTAAATAACTGGATGAGTCAAAAAAGAATTGCCATTTTCGGATCTACAGGTTCCATTGGGAAACAAACCCTAGAGGTGATCGCGGCGAACCCAGACTTATTTGTCGCTGAGATTTTGACGGCGCATGCAAACGAATCCTTATTAATTGAGCAAGCATTATTATTTGAACCCAATATTGTAGTGATTGGGGATATTGGCAAATACGCGATTGTAAAAAAAGCATTAGAAGGTAAACCAATTAAAGTCTTTGCTGGAGAAGAAGCTTTAGAACAAGTTGCCGCCATGGATTGCTATGATTTTATGATGGCGGGCATTGTGGGTTTTGCTGGTTTGAAACCAACACTCACTGCAGTTGAAAATGGCAAAGCAGTGGGCCTTGCAAATAAAGAAACATTAGTTGTAGCAGGCGATATTGTGATGCGCACTGCAAGAGAAAAAGGGTCAGCCATCATTCCAGTAGATAGCGAACACTCCGCCATCTTCCAATGTCTTGTTGGTGAAGGTAATAATCCCATCGAAAAAATTATTCTCACAGCGAGTGGTGGTCCTTTTTTAGGAAAGAAACCTAATTTTTTAGTGAATGTAAAAAGAGATCATGCTTTGCAACATCCAAATTGGAGCATGGGTGCAAAAATATCTATAGATTCTGCCACCTTAATGAATAAGGGATTAGAGATGATTGAAGCGAAATGGTTATTTGATTTAAGACCAGATCAAATCAAAGTGGTTGTGCATGCTCAAAGTATCATTCATAGCATGGTTCAGTTTCAAGATGGAAGTATTAAAGCACAGATGGGTTTGCCTGATATGAAATTACCCATTCAATATGCCATGGCTTTCCCAAAAAGATTGGTGAACGATTTTCCAAGATACCATTTTGACAAACCCAATACATTGACTTTTGACGAGCCTGATGTAAAGACGTTTAGAAATTTAACTTTGGCGACCGAAGCGTTGCGTATTGGAGGTAATGTCCCATGTGTATTGAATGCTGCAAATGAAATTGCAGTGTATGCATTTTTAAAGAATAGAATTGGATTTTTAGATATGACAGATCTAATTGAAAGAACATTAGAGAAGATTGAATTCATCGCAAATCCAAGTTTGGATGATTATTATGAAACCGACGGAGCTGCAAGAGATTTTGCTGCTTCCTTAATACAACTATAAAAACATGTATCTAGCTGCTATTGATTTAACCGTACTTGCAACAAAAACTGCACAATTTATTTTATCTTTTTCAATCATCGTTGTTTTGCACGAGCTAGGACATTTTATTCCTGCAAGATTATTTGGCGCAAGAGTAGAAAAATTTTATTTATTTTTTAATCCTGGATTTAGTTTGTGGAAAAAGAAGATAGGAGATACAGAATATGGATTAGGTTGGATTCCTTTTGGAGGCTATGTGAAAATTGCAGGGATGATTGACGAAAGTATGGATAAGGAGCAGATGAATAAGGTCCCTGAGTCTTATGAATTGAGATCTAAGCCTGCATATCAAAGATTGATTGTGATGTTAGGTGGTGTCATTGTGAATGTGATTTTAGCCATTGTAATTTTCATTGGGATTGCCTGGTTTTGGGGAGACGATTTTTTACCAGCAAAAAATCTGAGCTATGGTATACATCCTACAGAGATTTCTAAAAAAATGGGATTTCAAGACGGAGACATTATTGTTGCATTAGATCAAAAAGAATTAAAAGATTTCTTTGAATTAGAATCTAAAATAGTTTTAGAAGACCCAAAAACAATTCAAGTTAAAAGGGGAGACAGTGTTTTGAGTTTACCTATTCCAACAACGATAGCTGCTGAATTGTCAAATGCAAATAATTCAACTGCTTTTGTGTTGCCAATGTTCCCAGTGATTGTGGACTCAATTGGTAAAACGGCAGTCGTTGTAGAAGGTAGCTTTCAGAAAAACGACACCTTATTAAGCATCAATGGACAATCAGTAAAATACCAACATGAGTTTATAGAAGTAAAGAAAAAATATAGTGATTCATTGGTCACAGTGATTGCAAAAAGAGGCATGGATACTGTGAAGATTAGGACCTTAATCAACAATAAAGCACAGCTTGGTCTATTTGTAAAATTACCAATGCAACTTTTTAAAACAGTCCATCAGGAGTATAGTTTTACCGAAGCCATTCCAACAGGTATCCAAAGATGTTTCACCACACTCGATAATTATGTTACTGGCATCAAGCAAATTTTTACGGGTAAAGTGAATCCAAATGATTCACTTGGAAGTTTAATCAGCATTGGCAATACTTTTCCATCTCAGTGGGATTGGGAGCGATTCTGGACTTTGACAGCCGTATTTTCGATCGTGTTAGGCTTCATGAACGTATTACCTATTCCAGCATTGGATGGGGGACATGCTTTATTTATTCTATTTGAAATGATTACCGGGCGCAAGCCAAGTGATAAATTCATGGAATATGCACAAATTGCAGGCATGATTCTGATGTTTGGCCTTATGATATATGCATTAGGATTGGACTTCTGGCGTTTATTTAAATAGGCCACTATATAAATCCATTTATTAGTTGTAATTTTGTACTTGCTTTAATCGCAGTAACTGGGGTCGTATGGTTTTGACAGCAAGCGTAGCGGTTGGGGTAAGCATGTAGTGCGTTGGGTAATTAGCACTTTAATCTGAATACCAAACAATCAAAAGGCGAAACAAATTACGCCATGGCTGCTTAATTCAGTGAATTAACTTCCATTATGGCCGAGCAAGCAGGTAGGCCCTTTACCCGCTGCTTAGCTTAATCAAAACAAAAAGGGATGCGATAAGCATAGGCTGTGCCGCTTATTTAAGTACTATACAGCTAAGTAATCAATTGGTTTGTGTTTTTCCTGCTGATTGCCGACAAATAATAAAACAATAAACATGTAGAAGACCAATGGTAACTTTGTTTGGACAGGGGTTCGACTCCCCTCGACTCCACATTAGAACAATTTGATTAGGCGCCCTTCGCATTAGCTCAGGGCGCTTTTTCTTTGCGCGAATGCAATTGGAAAGCCGAAGTAAATAAATTTTACTTCGGCTTATGCTTTTTAGCCATTTTAAACTGTTTACATTTATATTTGTAATGAAATAAATACATCTAATTTATGCGTCTAGCAATCACTATTTTATGTTTATTTAGCGCCTCATTTGTTGTTGCCCAAACTGATACAACTGAAAATTTTGACTATAGTAATTTTGGGGATGCCGACGGCGTTAAACGTTATTGTTCTCAAAAAGTTTTAAATCAAACGCCTCAAAGAATTTTGAGTTTAGGGCGTGAATATTATGGTGGATTTTCTATGCCTGGTATAAGTTTTAATTCCAAGCAATTTCCAACACAAATCAATATAGCCGATGTAGATGCAATAAGAGCACAAGTAAACCTGCCTGTTATTTCAACTAATAAAATCATTTGGCAAATGGGGGTAAATTATTGGAATAGTAAATTCAATGTTACAAATCCTTCAGTAAACGATTTTGCAACTGCTTTAGATAAAACTGCTTTATTAACTGCAGGCATTAATACGACTGTTTTCAAACCTTTAAATGAAAAGAATTTTTTAATTTTTCAAGCTAGCGCAGACGTAAACGGTTTATTTGAAAATGCAAAAGCGATTCAAAACAAAGCAATCACCTTGAGTGGAACAGTTATTTATGGATGGAAGACATCCGAAAAAAATATGATTGGTACTGGTTTAGCTAGAACTTATCGTGCAGGTCAATTAATGCATTTACCAGTTTTGTTTTGGAATAAAACGTTCAATGATAAGTGGGGTATGGAACTTCTACTTCCTGCTCGTGGTTTTGTTCGATATAATTTTTCTACAACAAGCATGTTGCAGGCTGGTTTTGAATTAGAAGGAAATCAATTTTTAATGCAATTACCAAGTACAATGGGTAGGAATACATATATCCAACGTGGAGAAGTTAAACCAAGAATCATGTGGGATAAAAAGCTTGCTGGATTTCTATGGATAAACGCACAAGCAGGTTTAAGGTACAATTACCGTTTCGATGTAGTGAATAGATATGATGCTAGAGAAGATAGTCAACGCTTCTTTGCTAGTAATTTAGGTAATCCATTGTTTTTTAATATTAGCTTAAATTTTGTATCTCCTTAGTCTTATTTAGCTTGTTGCCTAGTCCAGTTATCTGTTCTACCAATAATTGAAACCCCAATATACCCTCTAACTTCCAGTGTATTAGGGTTGATCATTTTAATTGTGCAAGAGTAGGTGCTGCCATTTTTAGGATCGTATATATTACCATCATCCCAAAGATTGTTTTCCTTGTAAGAGAAGCCCCAAATATTAATCATTCCAAGTACTGGTCTTGTTCTAGTCGCTTCATCAGGGTGGTTTTTATCTTGCTTTGGCTTTCCAGTTTCTGGGTCATTTGGTTCTTTTAACCAAACTACTTTTCCCTGGTATTTCTCACCATTTTTATAGATACGTACCATGGCGTTTCCTTCTCCTGTTTTCCACACACCAATAACGGCGTCGGGGTTGTCTGCAATTGGGGCAAATGAAGTACCCACTAACAATAAGAATAGAGCGCTAAATGAGCTTATTAATAATTTTTTCATACTATTTTTTGTAACATAAATGAAATAGCGGGCAGCTTAGCTTTTTGATAGACCTGCCTTTTTACCGTATAAATTTAAAATTAACTATTTAAATAAGTCTAATTTTTCAGGTTTTTTTTTGTTTAAATTAAAATCTATTTTATACACGTCATTTACAACAAAATTGACTGTATAATGTTATAACTATATTCGTTCCTTTTGCATTCTTTTTACACAAATAAGGGTTAATTTTGCATCTGAACCTCACATTTAAAAAAATCACAATTATATGGATAATCAAACTACAGACGGATCAGCTAAATGCCCTTTTACTGGCGCAACAACACTTTCATCAAAACTAGGAAGTGCAGGAACTGGTCCAGTGAATAGAGATTGGTGGCCGAACCAATTAAAATTAAATATCTTAAGACAACACTCAACAAAGTCGAATCCAATGGAGCAGACTTTTAATTATGTTTCTGAGTTTAAGTCTTTAGATTTAAAAGCAGTGAAGCAAGATATTGTTGACTTGATGACGAATTCTCAAGAGTGGTGGCCTGCAGATTATGGACATTATGGTCCTTTCTTTATTCGTATGGCATGGCATGCTGCGGGAACTTATCGTACCACAGATGGTCGTGGTGGTGGAGGTGCAGGAATGCAACGTTTTGCGCCATTGAATAGCTGGCCTGATAATACCAATTTAGATAAAGCAAGATTATTATTATGGCCTATCAAAAAGAAGTATGGTCAAAAATTATCTTGGGCTGATTTAATGATTTTAGCAGGTAACTGTGCATTAGAATCTATGGGCTTTAAGACTTTTGGTTTTTCTGGAGGTAGAGAAGATGTTTGGGAGCCTCAAGAAGATGTATACTGGGGCAATGAAAGAGAATGGTTAGGTGATAAAAGATATACTGGAGACCGTGAATTAGAAAATCCTTTAGCGGCAGTTCAAATGGGATTGATCTATGTGAACCCAGAAGGACCTAATGGTAATCCTGATCCAATTGCATCTGCAAAAGATATTCGTGAAACATTTGCACGTATGGCTATGAATGACGAAGAAACAGTGGCTTTAATTGCAGGTGGACACGCATTTGGTAAATCACATGGTGCCGCAGATCCAAACATGTATGTAGGTAAAGAGCCTGCTGCTGCAGATATTGCTGAGCAAGGCACAGGATGGAAAAATACATTTGGTACTGGCAACGGGGTGCATACGATCACTTCTGGTTTAGAAGGCGCATGGACAACTACGCCAACAAAATGGAGCAATAACTATTTTGAGAACTTATATCAATATGAGTGGGAATTAGGGAAGAGCCCTGCAGGTGCGCATCAATGGAAGCCAAAAGCAGGAGCTGGTGCAGGTACTGTACCAGATGCACATGATCCATCTATCACCCATGCACCAACCATGTTAACAACAGATTTAGCGTTAATACTTGATCCTGCATATGCTCCAATTTCAAAAAGATATTATGAAAATCCAGATCAGCTGGCAGATGCATTTGCAAGAGCTTGGTTTAAATTAACACACCGCGATATGGGACCACGTGCACGTTATGTTGGATCAGAAGTGCCTGCTGAAATATTGATTTGGCAAGACCCAATTCCTGCTGTGAATTATAAATTAGTTGACGCAACAGATATTGAAGCATTAAAAGCAAAAGTGCTTGCTTCTGGTTTAACTGTTTCTGAATTAGTGTCAGCTGCTTGGGCTTCTGCATCTACTTTCCGTGGATCAGATAAGAGAGGTGGAGCCAACGGTGCAAGAATCCGTTTAGCACCTCAAAAATATTGGGCTGTAAACAATCCAGTACAATTGTCTAAAGTATTGGATGCATTAGAAACGATCCAAAAAGAATTCAATTCATCTGCAACAGGAGGAAAACAAGTTTCAATAGCAGATTTAATTGTACTTGCTGGTGCAGCTGCGATTGAAAAAGCGGCAAAAGATGGTGGCGTAACAATTAAAGTGCCATTCACAGCTGGTCGCGCAGATGCAAGTCAAGAAGAAACGGATGTGGCATCATTTGCAGTATTAGAACCAATTGCAGATGGTTTCCGTAATTATATTAAACCACGTACTTTAGTTTCTGCCGAAGAAATGTTGATTGACAAGGCGCAATTATTAACCTTAACAGCTCCAGAAATGACGGTGTTATTTGGTGGTATGCGAACATTGAATACCAATTTCGATCAATCTCATCATGGCGTATTTACAAAAACTCCTGGCGTATTGACCAATGATTATTTTGTAAACTTAATTGATTACAACAATGCTTGGGGTGCAAGTGATCATTCACAAAATGCTTTTCAAGGGGCGGATAGGAAAACTGGAACAGTGAAATTCACTGGCACAAGAGTTGACTTAATCTTTGGATCAAATTCTGAATTACGTGCATTAGCAGAAGTATATGCATGTGATGACGCTAAAATAAAATTTGTACATGATTTTGTGGCTGCTTGGAATAAAGTAATGGAATTAGATCGATTTGATTTAGCTTAAAGGTTCAATAATCACCTCTGTATGAAACATCCATTTAAAAGAGTCAATTTTTTTGTTGTATTCCTTTCTATTTTATTTGTGCATGCAACTGCTAAGGCACAAGAAAATCCATTAGAAGGTCGTTGGGATTTAACGGTGGACATGGGTGGTGGCAGACTTGCACCGTCTTGGTTAGAAGTTCGTCACTCTGGCGTAAAAAATCTTATTGGCAGATTTGTTGCAGAGGGTGGAAGTGCAAGACCTGTTGCACAAGTATTTTTTAAAGACGGCAAAATGAGTTTTACCATTCCACCACAATGGGATCGTACAGAAAATAATTTAGTAGTAGAAGGTGAATTAGTAGGAGATCAGTTAAAAGGAACCATGGTTGCGCCTTATGGTCAAAAATATACCTGGACGGGTGTTCGCGCACCAAGATTGAATAGTTTAAGAGAAGTTACTTGGGGTAAACCTATTCAATTATTAAACAGTACAGATTTAACTGGATGGGAAGCAATAGGAAATAATAACCAATGGATAAATGTCAATGGGGTTTTGACTAGTCCTGAATCGGGCGAAAATATTAGAACAAAAACAACCTACGATGATTTCAAATTACATATTGAATTCAGGTACCCAAAAGGAAGTAATAGTGGTGTCTATTTAAGGGGCCGTTATGAAATTCAGATCGAAGACAACCAAGGTAAAGAACCACAAAATGTATATTTGGGTGGGGTATATGGTTTTATTGATCCTTGGGTGAATGCAGCAAAAGCCCCAGGAGAATGGCAATCTTATGATGTGACTTTAATTGGCAGGATGGTTACTGTAGTTGCAAATGGCCAAACTATTATTTTCAAACAAGAAATTCCAGGTATCACCGGAGGTGCAATCAATAGTGATGAAGCTGCGCCAGGTCCAATTATGTTACAAGGGGATCACGGTCCAATTGAATATAGAAATATCATTATTACGCCAGCTAAAAATTAATTGAGTTTACTATTTTAAAATAATAGCTACATAAAAAAAGCCGCAGTAATTCATTGCGGCTTTTTTTTGTATCAATCAAAAAGTATTATTGAGAAAAGAATTATTTTATGATGACTACTTCTTCATAAGGGACTCTTTCTCTTTTTCCCCAGATACCGGCTTCAGTCCCTTTTCCAACACTGATAATCATATTGACTTCTGCCATCGCTGGAAGGTCTAAGGCCTTCTTCACCCTAACAGCATCGAAGCCCTCCATGGGACAAGATTCAAAACCTTCGGCAGCGATGGACAACATAAATGTTTGGGCTGCTAAGGCACATGATTTGTGCACTGTGATTCTTTGATCTGCTCTGCCTCTCATTCTAGTCATTGGTCTAAAAGCGCCTATTACATTACTTAAAGTGCTTCTTAACGCAGTAAAAAAACCAAACCGATCTGTACTATATGCAAGTGGCATTAATTTACCATAGTAGGTCATTAATTTATCTTGATTGGGCGTGGTGTCACCTGTGATGCCTTTTTTAATCAGGTCCAAATGCCATTGCACTCTTTTTTTCCAATGATCTTGACGGGTTACAAAGACCACCATTTGTTTTGCTGATCTTGCGGCATTTTGATTTAAACAATATTCGTGAAAATCCTTTTGCAAGGCAGGATTTTTGATCCAGTAAAATTCCCATAACTGCATATTGCTGCTATTAGGAGCGAGTATGCTGCGTTCTAAACTTTTTTTTATCACTTCATCCGGGACTTCAACATTGGGATCAAACTTTCTGTTGGACCTTCTTTTTTCAACAATTTCTTCAAATGCTTGCGATAAAGACATATATTATTTTAATTTTAGTAAAATTTACGACTAAGCAATAAAATTAAGCATAGTTGTTTAATTACAATTCAAAATAATCAATTTATGATAAAGAAAATATTGTATGGACTTATAGCCTTGGTTGTTTTAACTATTGGTCTGGCATATACACCCATATTTGCGCATCTAAGAAACTTTGCAAAATGGGGGAAGCATTCTATTCATGATTACAAAACACATCCAACAAGACTTGTTAAAGCTGCGAGTATTCCTCAATATTGGGCATTAGATAGTGCTTATAATAAAGCGATTATGCCAGATTCATTAGTACTTGCATTGGATTCAAATGACACACATGCTTTTTTAGTCATACAAAATGGGAAGATTGTATATGAAAAATATTTTGATGGGTATAATTCAAAAACTTTGAGTGGATCATTTTCTGCTGCAAAAAGTATCATCTCATTGTTAATTGGAATCGCATTACAAGAAGGGAAAATAAAATCTTTAGAAGAGCCTGTTGGAAATTATGTACCTCATTTTAAAGAAGCAAACTTAAACAAAGTAAAAATTATTGATTTATTAACCATGAGCTCTGGTACCAATTATAAAGAATTTGATAAAAGTTATTTTAGCATGAATGCTTATGGCTATTATGGAGATAACGAAGAATACATGGTAAAAAAAATGGCTTTTAAAGAGCCTTCAGGAGTTTATTGGGATTACAGAAGTGGGGATACACAAGTGTTGGGATTGGTTGTTGAAAAAGCATTTGGAGATAATATTTCAAACTTAGTATCTCAGCGATTTTTGCAACCAATGGGTGCAGAAGTAGATGCATTATGGCTATTAGATGGAGATCAACAACATGAAAAAGCATTTTGTTGCTTTAACGGAGTGGCAAGAGACTATGCTAGATTTGGTCAGTTGATTTTAAACAAAGGGAATTGGGGTGGAAAGCAAATTGTAGATTCTAATTATGTGTTGAAAGCAACTTCGCCAGCAACTTATTTAAAGGATCGAACAGAATCAGATCGTCCGGTTGACTACTATGGCTATCAATATTGGGTTATACAACACAAGGGGATGTCTATTCCATTTCAAAATGGCTTATTTGGACAATATGTGTTTTCAATTAAAGAGAAAAATGCAGTCGTTGTTAGACTAGGTGAGTCCAAGCCAGTTAAACCTGTACACCACCTCCAACCCGAAATTTATTCCTATTTAGATGCAGCACTTTCAGTGCTAAAATAAAAAAAGCCGCTCGAAAAATCGAGCGGCTTTTTTTTATAATTTTTTCTTAAAATAGTTTCATTGCTTTGGCAAAATAAGTCAATGTGCCAGGAAGAGCTAACCAGAAAAATTCTCTGTAAACGAATAATAAAACGATTAAAATAGCGAACCATAAAAAGAATAATGCCCAGTATTTTTTGGTGTTAGTTTGTACTTCCATTTGTATGCTTTGTTTGTGTTAATTAAATTCAGTTGCAAATATACGATAATTCTTATTTGGACCTATAAATTTGGCCCATAGGTATATTTTAAATCTACTTTCCATCCCTTGGGGGTAGACATGATTTTAAGCTTATGCACCTTATTGTCAAAGGAATTTTGGTAATTCATAATGGTTATAGTGCTATCCACAGCACTAATTTCATTGATTTGAATGGACGCCAGCCTTATTTGTTGCCTTCCTTCTTTATCTAATCCATAGTAGTTATTAGCTAATTTCTCAAATAATGCAAGGTTCTCCGCATCTTCAATGACATAGTACTTGGCTTTCTTAAAATTGCCTTGCATGCAGTTCTCAATAAAATAACGCCCGCCATCTAAGGGATTGTCTGCAATTTCATATTGGTCTGATGGGCTACACTGCCATATAAAAAGTGCCAAAAAGAGGTATTTTATTTTTTGTAGATGCATAGCCAAAGTTACGTTATTAGGTAGTAATTTTGAAGTATAAAGCGACATCATGAAAAATTTATTATTACTGGTTGGATTATTGATAGGAGCATCGAGTTTTGGACAACAAAAACATCCTGAATTTATGCAACAGGGAAATATTTATGAAGTGAATATCCGCCAATATACCAAGGAAGGCACTTTCAAAGCATTTGCAAAACATTTACCAAGATTAAAGAAAATGGGGGTACAAACAGTATGGTTTATGCCTATCCAACCCATTTCAAAATTTGGTAGAAAAGGCACTTTAGGTTCTTATTATGCGGTGGCAAGTTATACCGATATCAATCCTGAATTTGGTACCCTCGCAGATTTCAATGCAGTCGTCAATCAAGCACATGCACTTGGTATGAAAGTGTTAATTGATTATGTGCCTAATCATTCTGGGGCAGATCATCCTTGGCTGACTACGCATCCAGATTTTTATGAAAAAGATTCAACAGGGAAGCCCACTTACACTGCAGACTGGTCTGATACAAGAGAATTGAATTTTAATAATTTAGTGATGCAGGACAGCATGATTAATACCATGAAGTATTGGTTAAACGCCACTAAGATTGATGGGTTCAGGGTAGACGTTGCATGGGGTGTGCCTTATAGTTTTTGGGATAAATGTATACCAGCATTAAAAAAAATCAGAAACATTTATTTATTAGCCGAAGCCGATGATGCCAAGTTACATGAGACAGGTTTTGATGCTACTTATACTTGGAAAGAATTTCATGTTTTAAATGATATAGCAGCAGGCAAAAAAAATATTCGCTCATTGGATACCGTGTTGCAAAATATTGAAATTGAATTTATGAAAGGAGCGCAAAGATTATATTTTACAAGTAATCATGACGAGAACTCTTGGAATAAAGCAGACTATGCAACAATGCCAGGCGCCATTCATGCACCTTTCGCCGTGTTTACGCAAACATACAATAGGACAATGCCTTTAATTTATAGTGGTCAAGAAGAACCTGTATTAAGACCGCTGGCATTTTTTGAAAAAGATAGTATTGAATTCAAAAAATATGAACGTGCTAATTTTTATACGACGCTATTAACATTAAGAAAATCAAATAGTGCCTTTACAGATCAGGCGAATTTTAAAAGATTGAATGTAAATCTTCCTGAAAAGATCATGGCATATGAAAGAAGCAATGGCCAGGATAGAGTGGTGGTGGTATTGAATTTATCCAATCAACCACAGCAGGCAGTCGTTGATGGGGTAGATGCAAGTGCATTCGAAGAGGTATTCACCAAGCAAAAAATGACAGGTATTCAATCTTTGCAAATGCCAGCTTGGGGATACCAAGTCTTTGTAAAGAAAAATGTAGTAAAATAATATTGGGTAAAATCGCAATCAAAATACTGGTTTAAAAAAACAACAAATGACAAAACAATTTCTAGTAGACCAAATCAAAACAAAACAATCTTACTTATGTGTTGGATTGGATACAGACATTGAAAAACTACCAGCTGGCTTACCTAAAAATAAAGCAGGAGTCATTGCTTTCAATAAGGCCATCATTGATGCTACGGCAGCGCATTGTGTAAGCTATAAAATCAATACGGCATTTTACGAATCACAGGGTATTGCAGGATGGGAATCCATGGAAGCGACATTGGCGCATATTCCTTCTTCTCATTTTACGATTGCAGATGCAAAACGTGGAGACATCGGCAATACATCTGCACAATATGCAAAAACATTTTTTGAAACCCTTCCATTTGATGCCATTACAGTAGCACCTTATATGGGCAAGGATAGTATTGATCCATTTTTGGCCTATCAAAATAAGTGGACGATTGTATTGGGATTAACATCCAATCCTGGGAGTCAAAATTTTGAACAACAAAAATTGGCGAATGGACAATTTTTATACGAATCCGTTTTAGAACAAGTAGCAAGCTGGGGCAGTCCTGAACAATTGATGTTTGTGATAGGTGCTACCAAAGCCAAGGAGTTGGAGTCCATTCGGAAAATTATCCCTGCACATTTTTTATTGGTACCAGGTGTTGGTGCACAGGGTGGAAGTTTATCCGAGGTTACTGCCTATGGCAAGAACAATGAAGTTGGCTTGCTCATCAATGCAAGTAGGGCCGTTATTTTTGCAAGTAGTGGTGCCAACTTTGCTGCAGATGCAGCAATTGTAGCCAAAGGCTATGCCGATGAAATGAAAGCTTTATTAAGCTAATAAATCAGCTAATTAAACACCTTGTAATTATAGTTTTTTAAGCGCTTTCTACTACCTTTGTGTATCAATCATTATTATAAAATTACAAACCATGGCAGTAAGAGCAGATTTGTTTGAATCCCCAGATTATTACCAATTAGACGAATTGTTGACCGAAGAGCAATTAATGGTGAGAGATGCAGTAAGAACCTACGTTAAAACAGAAATTTCACCAATCATAGAGGAGTATGCTCAGAAGTCAGAATTTCCAAATCAAATTGTGAAGCAATTAGGCGACCTTGGTTGTTTTGGACCTACAGTACCAACTGAGTATGGCGGTGGTGGACTAGACTATATTAGTTATGGATTGATGATGCAAGAATTGGAAAGAGGCGATAGTGGTGTGAGAAGCACAGCGAGTGTTCAAGGATCTTTGGTGATGTTCCCAATTCACGCGTATGGTAGTGAAGCACAAAAACAAAAGTACCTTCCAAAATTAGCATCTGGCGAATGGCTAGGTTGTTTTGGATTAACAGAACCAGATCATGGGTCTAATCCATCAGGTATGTTAACCAATATCAAAGATGCAGGTGATCATGTTATTTTAAATGGTGCAAAAATGTGGATCAGCAATTCTCCATTTGCGCAAGTAGCAGTGGTATGGGCTAAGAATGAAGCGGGAGAAATTGTAGGCGTCATTGTTGAAAGAGGTATGGAAGGATTTTCCACACCAACCACACATAATAAATGGAGTTTACGTGCAAGCGCCACAGGAGAATTGGTTTTTGATAATGTAAAAGTACCTAAGGAAAATATTTTACCAAATGTCAAAGGATTAAAAGGCCCATTGAGTTGTTTGAATAAAGCAAGATTTGGTATTGCATGGGGTACCATTGGCTCTGCAATGGATTGTTATGATACTGCATTAAGATATAGTAAGGAGCGCGTTCAATTTGGTAGACCAATTGGCGGATTCCAATTACAACAAAAGAAATTAGCAGAAATGGTAACCGAAATCACGAAAGCGCAATTACTTGTTTGGCGTTTGGGTGTATTGATGAATGAAGGTCGTGCCACTGCTGCTCAAATTAGTATGGCTAAAAGAAATAGTTGTGAAATGGCCGCTAATATTACAAGAGATGCTAGACAAATGTTAGGAGGAATGGGCATTACAGGAGAATATTCTGTGATGCGTCATATGATGAATTTAGAGAGTGTAATCACTTATGAAGGAACACATGATATTCATTTGTTAATTACCGGAATGGATATCACAGGATTCAACGCATTTACATAAACGATGGGAGCAGAGCGTATATTTTTGATAGGGATGATGGGTTCGGGAAAGTCTCATTGGCTAAAGCAGATGGCAAAATGGAATAAATCTGTAGGCTATGATTTAGATGCTTTGATCGAAATGAAGGAAGAGAAAACCATCACTGAAATTTTTGATGAAGATGGCGAAGCTTATTTTAGAAAAGCAGAGGCAACCATTTTAAAATGGTTTAAAGAAAAGAAAAAATATATAGTGGCTACTGGTGGAGGAACAGCTTGTTTTCAGGAGAATATGGATTGGATGAAAAAAGAAGCAGTTGTGATTTGGTTGGATGAATCAGTAGATGTATTAGTACAAAGATTGTCCAAGGAAAAAGCACATCGTCCTTTGATAGCGCATCTTTCAGACACTGAACTCAAAGCCTTTTTGGAACAAAAATTAGTTGAAAGACATCCTTTTTACAAACAAGCACATTACCGTTTAACATCTGATCAGATCAATGAATCAGGGTTAAAAAAGTTAATAAAAAATCATGCATCGTAAAGTCTTACTTTGGGGAATTGCTTTTGCAATTGTGGCAGTATTGCTTGGCGCATTTGGTGCACATGCTTTAAAATCGTTTTTGACTCCAGAGAAATTACAAAGTTACGAGACAGGGGTACGTTATCAATTAATACATGCATTGGCATTGATTGCCTTATCTATTTATGGTCAATTAAACAAAACCAATGATTTCCTTAACAAGGGGATAGGATGGTCAGCTCATTTTTTCATAGTAGGTGCTTTTTTATTTAGTGGGTCCATTTATGGGCTAGCCCTTTTATCTGTTATTCATCCAAGCTGGGCTTTTGTACTAGGGCCAGTTACCCCGATTGGTGGACTTTGTTTCATGTTAGGCTGGGCTAGTTGGGCTAGGGTTGTTTGGCTGAATAAAGTGGATATGTAGCCAATTCTTTTTATATTTGTCATCATGGCAAATACGCTTAAAAGCAAATCAACACCAAAGGGTAATTCCCCGAATTTAAATCCGGATAAAGAAGCAGATGTAGTTGTGTCTGAAGTAGTCAAAGACGAACGCACAATTAAGATATTGGGAGCAGTCTCTTTATTGGTTAGCTTATTTCTTTTTGTTGCATTTACATCCTATTTATTTACTTGGCAGGAAGACCAAGACATGGTGCAATTATGGAGAACTCAATTATTTTCTTTGCAAGATGTGAAAGCAAATAATTTATTAGGGTACATTGGTGCTTTTGTAGCTTATCAAATGATGTTCAACGGATTTGGGTTAGCTGCCTATTTATTTTGTACTTTCTTTTTTGTTTTGGGTGTGAATTTATTTTTCACAAAACCAATTTTTAGTTTGTGGCGTAATGTAAGATATGTGCTATTGGGTCTTTTAGTTTTAAGCACCTGTTTTGCTTTTTTGACACCCAACACCCCTTTTTCATGGGGAGGCGCTTTAGGGGAATATTGTAGTGGCTGGTTAATCAAATTTATAGGACGCTTTGGTACCGGTGCCATTTTGTTGATTGCAGGATTTAGTTATATCATATGGAGATTTAATCCAAGTTTTAGTGTGCCTAATTTTGATTTTTTAATTCCAAAGAAAAAAGCACCTGAATTTGTTAGTGAGGATACAGAAGAAGCAGTGAAGCAAGAATGGGACTTAAACAATCCTTCACCTGCAGAGACAACGATTCCCACTGGTAATTCTTTAAAAGAAAATACTTCAGGTATTTCAGTTATCATGCCAGAATCAGAAGAGACAGATGATGCACTTGGGGAACTTGGCCCCAAATTATTTATAGATGAATTGTCTTTAAATGAAGAGCCTGGGGATGAAAAAAAAACTCCAATAGAATCTGATGATAGTGATGATGAAGCCGAGCCCGACGACGAGGATTTGGATATTGACGACGAATTATTAGAAGACCTAGACTTAGAAATCAAGGAAGTGCCTAAGGAAAAAATCCTAGCATCTGTTGGTAGTTTAACGACCAAATATGACGCCACATTAGATTTAAAAAATTACAAGTACCCACATATAAATTTATTAGAGACGCATGGCTCTGAAAAAATTGTACAAGATCCAGAAGAATTGGAGACTTACAAAAATCAGATCATCGCTACTTTAAAAAATTATGATATTGCCATCCAACGCATCTCTGCCACAGTGGGCCCAACAGTTACCTTATATGAGATTGTGCCCGCCCCAGGCGTGCGTATTAGTAGAATTAAAAACTTAGAAGATGATATTGCACTGAGTTTAGCCGCTTTAGGTATTCGTATCATTGCACCTATTCCTGGTAAAGGTACGATTGGTATTGAAGTGCCTAATATTCGAAAGTCAATTGTGAGTATGAAAACTTTATTGGCAAGTGAGAAGTTTCAAACGAGTCAACATTCATTGCCTATTGCTATTGGTAAAAAAATTGATAATGAAAATTTCATTGTCGATCTAGCAGCGATGCCACACTTATTGATGGCAGGAGCAACAGGTCAAGGTAAGTCAGTTGGGTTGAATGCCATCCTGGTATCTTTATTATATAAGAAACATCCTTCTCAATTAAAGTTTGTCTTAGTTGATCCAAAAAAAGTGGAATTGAGTTTATACCGTGTGATTGAAAAGCATTTCTTGGCTAAATTACCAGGAGAAGAAGATGCCATTATTACGGATACAAAAAAAGTAATCAATACATTGAATGCACTTTGTATCGAGATGGACAATCGTTACGATTTATTGAAAGAAGCTGGATGTAGAAATATTAAAGAGTATAATGAGAAGTTTACATCTAGAAAATTAAATCCAGAAAAAGGACATCAATACCTTCCATTCATTGTGTTGGTCGTAGATGAGTTTGCCGATTTAATTATGACAGCTGGCAAGGAAGTAGAGATGCCTATTGCGCGTTTAGCGCAGTTAGCAAGAGCGGTGGGTATTCACTTAATCATTGCAACGCAAAGACCTTCTGTGAATATCATTACGGGTACGATCAAAGCGAATTTCCCTGCACGTATCGCATTTAAGGTTTCAAGCAAAATTGATAGCCGAACTATTTTAGACGCTGGAGGTGCAGAGCAATTGATTGGAAAGGGCGATATGTTGGTGAGCTTTAATGGAGAAATTACACGTTTACAATGTGCTTTTGTGGATACCCCAGAAGTGGATCGTGTTTGTAATTTTATCGCTGAACAAAAAGGCTATCCAGATGCTTTCTTATTACCTGAATATATAGATGAGAAAGATTTAGAGGCATCAGGTTTTGATGCTGGGGACAGAGATAGTTTATTTGAAGACGCCGCAAAATTGATTGTAAGTGCTCAAGTTGGTTCAACCTCCTTCATACAAAGAAGAATGAAATTGGGCTATAATAGAGCCGGAAGGTTAATGGATCAGTTAGAATCCGCAGGCATCGTTGGACCAAGTCAGGGCAGTAAACCAAGAGAGGTGTTGTACAAATCTGATGCTGAATTGTATGATTTCTTACAAAACTTATCATAATCCACAAGGATTGTTTATTTTTGACAATCTAAATATTATTACTTTCGAAGCCCCCAATTAACCCTATATGAGAATAGTTTTTATCTTTTTATTGAGTCTGATCACTTTTCAGGTACAAGCCCAGAAAGATCCTAATGCCAAGGCTATTTTAGACAAAGTAGGGGGTAAAGTGAAAACCTCTAATGGGATACTGGTAAAGATCCAATTGGTGTCTAAAAACAACAAAGGGAAGGCATTGGGGACCAAGATGATCCAATTAAAGATGAAGGGGGAGAAATACCTTTTAAATGAGGGTAAATTAGAGATCCTATGTGATGGAGTTTCTATCTATAATTTTGATGGTCTAAATACCATTTCTAAGTCTAGTTTGGCTGAAACAGAACAAACCTTAAGTCCACAGAAATTATTGTCAGGTAGCTATGATAAAGACTTCAATTTCAAACTATTAGCTCAAAATAACAATACTGCTACCATCGAATTATTCCCTATAGATCGTAAAAAAGGCTTTCAAAAAGTCACTTTAATCATAGACAAGGTAAAATCTGCCCTTGCCAATGCTATTATTCTTGACAAAAGCAACAATACTACAGACGTTAAAGTGCTATCTATCAACTATGGAGCTAGTTTTGAAGACAAGTTATTCGTTTTCAACAGGGCAAAATACCCTAAAAACGTAGAAATATTTGACTAAACTATTGATTTAGTTACGCTTTTATCCCTATCTTTGCAGCCGAAATAAACAAAACAAAACCGTAGTTAATTGTTAACTACAATAAAAGAAGTTCCACAATGTCCAACTTAACAACAGAGAAAAAAGCAAGTATTTTTGCTGAATTTGGTGGTAAAGCAACCAACACAGGTTCAATTGAAGGTCAAATTGCTTTATTAACACAACGTATCGCACACATTTCTGGTCATTTAAAGGCCAACCACAAAGACCATTCTACTCAAAGAGGTTTAATGCAATTAGTGGGTCAGCGTAAGCGATTATTGGTTTATTTACAAAAACATAACCTAACTGGTTACCGTGCACTAATTGAAAAATTAGGCTTAAGAAAATAATCAAGAACAACTTATAATAGCTGTCCCAACTGTACTACTACGGTTGGGATTAGTTGTTTATAAGCGTTTATTTTTTTAGTTCGTTTTAGTAATAGATTCAAGAACGCCCTTTCTCACAATCCAAAATTTTTAAAAAATGTTATCACAACCAAAATCAGTAAAATTCGAGATCAATCCAGGTCAAGAAATTTTTATAGAGACAGGTAAATTAGCACGTCAGTCAGACGGAGCTGTTACCATCAGACAAGGAAATTGTATTTTATTAGCAACTGTGGTTGCCAATAAAGATCCAAGAGACGGACAAGACTTTTTCCCATTGAGCGTAGACTACCAAGAGAAGTTTGCATCTGCAGGCCGTATCCCTGGTTCTTTCTTCAAAAGAGAAGCGCGTTTAAATGACTACGAAATTTTAACGAGTCGTTTAATTGACCGTGCTTTAAGACCTTTATTTCCAGAAGATTATTTGTGCGATGTACAAGTATTAATATCATTGGTGTCTAGCGACGAGAACGTGATGCCAGATTCATTAGCATGTCTAGCAGCATCAGCAGCATTGGCAGTATCTAATATTCCTATTAAAGAAATTATTTCTGAAGTAAGAATTGCAAAGATTGATGGCAAATTTGTAATCAATCCTTCTAAAGCGGAATTGGCTAAATGTGAATTAGAATTCATCATTGCAGCTACAGATAAGAACTTGATGATGGTAGAAGGTGAGGCGAAAGAATGTTCTGAAGAAGAATTGGTACAGTGTTTAGAAATCGCACACGAAGCTATCCGCAAGCAAATTAAAGCGCAAGCAGAATTAAGAAAAATAGTAGGTATCACAGAACTACGTGATTATAAAAAACCAGAACAAGACGAAGCAATTCGTGAAAAAGTGTATGCATTTGCAAAAGCAAAAGTAGATACGATTGCAAGATTAGGTTCTGCAAAACATGAGCGAAGCGATGCATTCTCTGCTTTGAAAAAAGAAATCATAGAACATTTAGGTACCGAAATTACAGACTTGCAAAAGAGATTAGCAGGTAAGTATTATGAGGACTTGAAATGGGAAGTAGTAAGAGATATGATGGTAGATAGCCGTATTCGTTTAGATGGTCGTAAATTAGATGAGGTTCGTCCTTTAGCAATGGAGATTGGACCATTACCTACACCACACGGTTCTTCTTTATTTACAAGAGGTGAAACACAATCTTTAACAACAGTTACTTTAGGAACTAAGTTGGATGAGTTGATGCAAGAAACTGCAGCAAGTGCAGAATATGCAAAATTCTTCTTACACTATAACTTTCCTCCATTCTCAACAGGCGAAGTAAAAATGATGCGTGGAGTTGGTCGTCGTGAAGTTGGACATGGTAACTTGGCAATGCGTTCTTTAAAGCAAATGTTACCTGATAGCACCCTATTCCCTTACACATTGCGTGTCGTATCTGATATCTTAGAATCAAATGGTTCGTCTTCAATGGCTACGGTTTGTGCCGGTTCATTGGCATTGATGGATGCAGGTGTGCCTATTCCAAAACACGTAAGTGGTGTGGCAATGGGATTGATTTCTAGAGAAGATGGCAAGTATGCTATCTTAACTGATATCTTAGGTGATGAAGATCATTTAGGAGATATGGATTTCAAAGTAACTGGTACACGTGATGGTATCTGCGGTGTTCAAATGGACATTAAAGTAGATGGCTTAAGCATGGACATTATGAGAGAAGCTTTATCTCAAGCAAGAAAAGGTCGTTTACATATTTTGGATGCCATGTACGAGTGTACACCAGCTGCTCGTGCAGATGTGAAGCCACATGCACCGAGAATGGTTAAGATCATCATTGATAAGGAATTTATTGGTGCTGTAATCGGACCAGGTGGTAAGATTATTCAAGAAATGCAAAGAACGACTGGTGCAACAATTAATATTGAGGAAGTAGGCAACCATGGTGAGGTAAGTATCTTCTCTGCAAACAAGGAAAGCCTTGATGCGGCAGTAAGATGGATCAATGGTATTGTAGCTGTTCCAGAAATTGGAGACGAATATGAAGGTGTTGTAAAAGGCGTTAAAGAGTTCGGTGCTTTCGTTGAATTTATGCCAGGCAAACAAGGTTTATTACACATTAGTGAAATTAGCTGGAAGCGTTTGGAAACAATGGAAGGTATCTTTAATGAAGGCGATATAGTGAAAGTGAAATTAATTGGATTAGACCCTAAAACAGGGAAGTTCAAATTAAGTCATAAAGTTTTATTGCCTCGTCCAGAGCAAGCGCCTCGTGAAGACAGAGGTCCTCAACAATAGAATTCAGATATTTTAAATATAAAATGCCCCGCTAATCGCTGGGCATTTTTTTTGTAGCTAACTTTGCAGTGAAAGACGCTACTTAAAAAATATTGGAATAAATTCCTATCCCTTGGCTCTCGCTCGCAAGCTCGAACGATCGCTACGGAATAGTATTTACTCCAATAAAATATATAATCAGTAAATGAATTGTAATAAGTATAAAAGATAGCTATCCCTCATCCTCATACGGAAGGAACCGAAATCGGATTTGGGATAAGTAATTTTTAATAATTATGAGTATAAAAGATAGCTACCCCTCATCCTCATGCGGAAGGAACCGAAATCGGCTTCGGGGTACTATCTTTATACTTTATAAGTACAGTTACAATTCAAAAGTCAATCATACATTAGATAAACAAACATATGTCCAAAGAATACATCCAAATAGCCTTCGACTTTAGCAATCAGGATCAGTTTGAACTGCTGGTGGCTGAACTATCTGAACTTGGCTTTGAAGGCTTCAATGAAGAGGCACTGGAGGAAGGTAGGAATGATGGCGTGGACTTATCAGGCAGATTAGGCATAGGTGCTGGGCATTGCAAAACCTTTATGCTGGCAGATCAATTTGAAGCTGAATCAGTACAAAATGAATTAGATATTATATTCAATCAATATCATTTAACTTATTCTAAATCAGTTATTAAAGAACAAAATTGGAATGCCATTTGGGAGTCTAATTTTGATCCTGTTAGGGTGGGTGACTTTGTTGGAATCAGGGCGCATTTTCATCCAGATTTTGAGCCTGCAGTGGAGTATGATATTAAGATTACGCCCAAAATGAGTTTTGGTACAGGGCATCATCCCACCACATTTTCGGTGATGCAGTTGATGCAAAGGCTAGATTTTAAAGGCAAAACGGTCTATGATTTTGGCACAGGAACAGGCATTCTCGCCATCCTTGCCGAAAAATTAGGTGCTAAAAAAGTGCACGCAGTGGACAATGATGACTGGTGCATAGAAAATGCATTAGAGAATATTCAAAACAACGCATCCAAAGTAATTACGATTGAAAAAGTGGCATCTGCCTTGCAAAAAGACCAATATGATATTGTTTTAGCCAATGTCAATAGGCATATTATAGAAGCCAATATGGAGGAATTAACCCTCACCAGCAAACCAGGTGGAATTTTGGTATTGAGTGGGTTATTAATTGAGGATCAATTAGATATGATTGAATTGGCGGGTTCAAAATCTTGGATATTCCAAGAAGCCCAACCCCTAGATGGATGGGTTAGTCTCTTATTCAATCGGTAGTTTCGAACCCTAGTATCGAGTATTTACTATATCGCTAACAGGCATTATTTTTATTGATCGTATATTTGCCTACCCCAAACATGTTTTCATGAACGAAATGATGCTTATTTTACTTGCTTACCTTATAGGGTCCATCCCTACATCCATTTGGGTAAGCAGAACTGTTTTTGGCATTGATATTCGCGAATATGGTAGTGGAAATCCGGGGGCAACCAATACATTTAGAGTCTTAGGGTCTAAGTGGGGGACTTTTGTTATGACGGCGGATATTACTAAGGGCGTGATTGCTACCTCTTTATATATATTGATGCCCTTTTATTTACAAAACGAGTTGGCTAGAACCAATTTCATGATTGTTTTAGGTTTGGCTGCAGTTGTTGGTCATATTTTTCCTATTTGGTCAGATTTTAAAGGTGGCAAAGGTGTGGCGACTATTTTAGGGATGGCATTGGCTATTCAGCCGATTGTGGCGCTCATCTGCATTATTGTGTTTTTGATTACTTTGTTTACAACCAGATTTGTTTCCTTGAGTTCTATACTTGCAGGTGTCGTTTTTATGATATTGATTCTGTTTATATACAATGAAAAGGAAACATCCTACAGAATATTTGCCATCATTGTAGCTTTATTGTTAGTGATAACCCATCAAAAGAACATTGGGAGATTGATCAATGGAAAAGAGAACAAGGCTCCATTGTTCAAAAAAGATAGAAAATAGCCAGATTAAGATTGGGTAAATATTTTATTTTCAATTGGTTATCAATGTATTATAAAGATTTATTCAATTTACTATTTGCAACTAGTCATAATTGCTTAACTTTACAATCCTTAAAATCCTAACATTTATGTCGATCAGTCAGAATATTTTGGAGAAATTACAGTTAAAGGATGAGAAAAACTTACTGATTCAAGGTTTACCATCAAGTGTAGAGAAGCAGTTTGCAAAGTTGTATTACTGTAAGAATCTGACTCCTTTATTAAAGACAAGGAAAATTGATTTCGCACTTATTTTCGCAATTAACCAATTGCAACTAAACAATATCCTAAAAGAAGTATTTTCTGCATTGACGCATGAAAGTAAATTATGGATTGCTTATCCTAAAACAAGTTCAAAGATTGTTTCTGATTTAAATAGAGATGCTAGCTGGGAAATTTTAGCCAACAATGAATATGAGGCTATTCGTCAAGTGACTTTAGACCATGTATGGACGGCATTGCGTTTTACAAAATACGATCAGATCCCAAATAGAAATAGGGCCTTCGCTGGATTCAAATCTCCAAATATTGAGATTGACGATTTTGATAAAAGATTGATTGCTTTACCAATTGAAGTAGAAAAATTATTCCAATCACACGAGGAAGCGAGAGAGTTCTTTACATCTCTTTCAATTATCAATCAAAAGGAATATTTAAGTTGGATCAATGGAGCTAAAAAAGATGAAACCAAGCAGAAGCGCTTAGAAGCCACTTTAGAAAAGTTGATTGCTGGCAAACAAAATCCTTCCGAGAAATAATAAAATAATTTCATTCCTAGAATAGATAAATTTTATGAATAGGGAATCTATTTATGAATAGCGCATCTATTTAAAGATCACAGTTCCAATGATTTTGGTTAACTCGCGCTCTGCATCTTTAAGATGCTTATGTATATGCAATAATTGTATTTGCTCCTCACCATTCACTTTCTCCATGTCTTCCTGATTCTGGCGGATCATTTTTTTAATCTTTCTAAGTTTATAGTACAATAAACTCACTTCAATTTGATGTTGGAAAGTGACCTCCTCTAATGCCTTCTTGAGACCTAATTTTTCATTCCATCTTAGACTTAACTCATGTTCTGGCTCAAAAAGTCCCATCACCAATTGTTGTATCTGTGGGTCTTCATGGTATTGCAGTGTTTTATTGTTGGGTATTTTACCTGCGACCTGCCATTCAAAATAAGTTTTAACCAATTGTATCATGTCTTGGTTATCCAAAGGGAAGGACTCTAATTCTTCTGCAATCCAAGTGGATGCCATCCTGCCATCCGCTAAAACTTCGTTGCCAAATTCAATTAGTAAACGCACTAAGTTTTTTTCGTGTAAAAAATCTTTGTCAAGAACAAGGTCAATATTATCAAGGTCCTGCGTTGTTTGCTGGAAATTGGGCATTAAAATGGCCGCTTCGTCATAGGCCATTTTCTTTTCATCTTTGACAATTTTGTCACGCTTAAACTTATTGACCAATTGGGTCAATCCCGTTTCGTCAATACGCAATATGTCGGCACATTTTCTTACATACTCTTGTAATTTTGTAAAATCTTCTGCCTTATTTATCTTACTTAAAGTCTCTGCCATTTGATTGACTAGACTATTTTTTTTATTTAAGTCGTTACCTACTTCTTTTAATTGGACTTCTAATTGGAATAAAATAAAATCCTTCTTTGCAGATTGAACAAATGCACGGAACGCATCCACGCCCACTTTATTGACATAACTATCTGGATCTTCGTTGTCTGGAATTAAAACCAATTGTACATTCAAGCCTTCTTCTAATGCCATGTCCAATCCTCTTAATGCGGCCTTGACACCTGCTGCATCACCGTCATAGATGATGGTCAGGTTTTGTGTATATTTTTTAACCAATCTCAATTGGTCAATCGTCAAAGAGGTACCACCACTTGCTACCACATTTTCAATGCCTGCTTGGTGTAAGCTTACCACGTCTGTATAGCCTTCTACCAATAAACATTCATTGGCTTTATCAATAGCAGTTCTTGCAAAATAAGAACCGTAAAGAATTCGACTCTTAACATAAATCTCGTTCTCTGGCGTATTGATGTATTTTGGAGAGCGGTCATTCTTTGCAATTTGTCTTGCACCAAAACCTATGATTTTTCCTGTGGTATTATGTATTGGGAAGATGATGCGGTCCCTATAATTATCCTGCCAAACGCCATCACGTTCCACTACTAAACCAGTTCTGGCAAATAGTTCTGGATTGAATTGATTTTGAATCAATGCTTTTGCTAAACTATCTCGTTCAGAAGGGTTGTATCCGATTTTAAATTTTTCTACTATCGGACGTAAAAAACCACGATGCTGCATATAACTCTGTGCAATGGTTTCGCCAGCTTCTGTATCCCAGTATTGTTTCGTAAAAAAGTCCATTGCAAAATGATTGATCGCATATAAACTATCTGCAGTTTGCTGGGCGATCTTTTGCGCAGGACTCGTCTCGGTTTCTTCGATTTCAATATTGTATCTCGCAGCCAACCATCTTAAAGCTTCTACATAACTATACTTTTCATGTTCCATCAAAAAAGTGATGGTATTGCCACTCTTGCCACAGCCAAAACATTTGTAAATTTCTTTGGCAGGAGAGACGGTAAAGGAAGGAGATTTTTCGTTGTGAAAAGGGCAGTTGCCTAAATAATTGGTACCTCTTTTCTTCAATTTCACAAATTCACCCACCACATCAATGATGTCAATTCGGCTGGTAATTTGTTGAATGGTTTGAGGCGTGATCATAGGAGCGCGAATTTAACAAATCTTACACTATTCTTGGGTAGAAAACTCCATATCGTCACTATCGAGTAGTTCACGCTCAATTTCTTCCATTTGAACGATATCCCAGGCTTCTGATTCAGTAGGCGTTAAGTTCATCACTTCGCCAAATTCAGTCAAATCTAGGGCATTTTGTAAGTCATCTGACAAGCAACAAAGGACAAAACTGGTATTATTGTCATAAAATACTTCTTGATGCTGGGCTAAAAGCGCTATAATGCTTAAATCCCAGTCTTTTACGGGCTCAAGGTTCAACACAATGTTTTTTGGGCTTGTAGAACCTAATTTTTTGATCAAATCACTCAATTCTGGCACGAGATTTGAACTAAGTCTAGGGTCGAGCAGGCTTAAAACGGTGAATTTCTCTTTTGTATCAATTTTATAGTGCATAATCACATACTTTAGGGTAAAATTATTCGTTAATCTAAATAACAGCTCGAATAAAATATATGGATAACAATTTTTCAACACAAGTTAAGGAAATCATCTCTTATAGCAGAGAAGAAGCATTAAGATTAGGTAATGATTTTATTGGGGCGGAACACCTTATGTTAGGGTTGATCCGTGACCAGGAAAATACTGCTATCAGAGTCTTAAGGCAACTGAATGTTAATTTGGGGGAATTAAGAAAAGAAATTGAACTAGCCGTCAAGGACAAGTCTGGTAAAAATATTGCCAATATCAATAGTCTTCCTTTGACAAAGCAAGCTGAAAAAGTCATTCGCGTGACTGTTTTAGAAGCCAAAGCTTTGAAAAGTCCAATGGTTGAAACGGAGCATTTATTATTAAGTATTTTAAAGAATAAGGAAAACATCGCTACGCAAATTTTAAATCAATTTGACGTGGATTATGATTTATTCCACAATGAATTAGGGATGGTAGGTTCTGCACCATCTGCGCCTTCAAATCCAAGTTCAGAATACCAAGAAGATGGGGATGATGATTTCGATGACGAAAAAGGTAAAGGTGGTTTTGGAGGAGGCACAAAATCAAAGCCTACTTCGACAAGTAAATCTAAAACACCAGTATTAGATAATTTTGGTAGGGACATCACAAAATTAGCAGAGCAAGATGCGCTTGATCCAATTGTTGGAAGGGATGCAGAGATAGAAAGAGTGAGTCAGATTTTAAGTCGTAGAAAAAAGAACAATCCAATTTTAATTGGTGAACCTGGTGTGGGTAAGACTGCGATTGTTGAAGGGCTTGCATTAAGAATTGTACAACGAAAAGTAAGTCGTGTTTTATTTGATAAAAGAGTGATCTCTTTAGATTTAGCTGCTTTAGTGGCCGGTACAAAATACCGTGGTCAATTTGAAGAGCGTATGAAAGCGATCATGAACGAATTGGAGAAAAACAGAGATGTCATTTTATTCATAGATGAGATTCATACGATTGTAGGTGCAGGAGGTGCAAGCGGTTCATTAGATGCATCAAATATCTTTAAGCCTGCCTTGGCTAGAGGAGAATTGCAATGTATTGGCGCTTCCACATTAGACGAGTATAGAATGCATATTGAGAAAGATGGTGCACTGGATCGTCGTTTCCAAAAAGTAATTATTGAAGCACCTAGTGTGGCAGATACGATTACTATTTTGAACAATATCAAATCTAAATACGAAGACTATCATAGTGTAATCTATGATCAAGAAGCAATTGAGGCTTGTGTGAAGTTAAGTGATCGTTATATGACAGATCGCTTACTTCCAGATAAAGCAATTGATGTATTGGATGAAGTGGGCGCAAGAGTGCATTTGAAAAATATTTCTGTTCCAGAAGATATTGTAGAATTAGAAAAGCAAATAGAAGAAGTAAAGAACGAGAAGAATAGGGTGGTGAAAAGTCAACGCTTTGAGGAAGCTGCAAACTTAAGAGACACGGAGAAAAAATTAGGTGAAGCCTTAGATAAAGCAAAATTAAATTGGGAAGAAGATAGTAAGAATAAAAGATTCCCAATTAACGAAGAACATATTGCTGAAGTGATAAGTATGATGACAGGCATACCTGTAAAGCGTATGGTAGAAGCAGAAACCACTAAATTACGCAAGATGTCCGAGGACATGCGAGATCAAGTGATTGGACAAGAAGAGGCTATTGGTAAAGTAGTAAAGGCCATACAAAGAAATAGAGTTGGATTAAAAGATCCAAAAAAACCAATTGGTACATTTATTTTCTTAGGTCCAACTGGTGTAGGTAAAACAGAATTAGCGCGTGCTTTAGCAAGAAACATGTTTGACTCGGAAGAATCTTTGATTCGTATTGATATGAGTGAGTATATGGAAAAATTTGCTGTTTCTCGTTTAATTGGCGCACCTCCAGGCTACGTGGGTTACGAAGAGGGAGGACAATTGACAGAAAAGGTAAGACGTAAACCATACTGTGTTATCTTATTAGATGAAATAGAAAAAGCACATCCAGATATTTATAATATTTTATTACAAGTATTAGATGATGGCATTTTGACAGATGGATTGGGTCGTAAAGTTGATTTTAAGAATACGCTAATCATCATGACCTCTAATATTGGTGCACGTCAATTAAAAGATTTTGGAGATGGTGTAGGTTTTGCAACAGCCACAAGAATGGAGCAGACAGACGAGAACAACCGATCTGTGATTGAGAAAGCTTTAAAACGTACTTTCTCTCCAGAATTCTTAAATAGAATTGATGATGTGGTGGTATTTAATTCATTGACCAAAGACAATATTTATTTGATCATTGACATCATCATGAAACAAGTGCTTGCACGTTTAGTGAACCTAGGATTAAACTTAGTTTTATCCAGTGCTGCAAAAGAGTTTATTGCTGATAAAGGCTATGATGTTCAATTTGGTGCAAGACCTTTGCATAGAGCCATTCAAAAATACATTGAAGATCCATTGGCCGAGGAGATTTTAAATCACTCAGTGAAAGAAGGGGATACTTTAATAGGGGATTTAGATAAAGAAAATGGCAAGCTTGTTTTTACTTTGCAAAAAAAGGAAAAAGAAAAAGCGCCTAAAGTACCTAAGGAACCTAAGTAAGATTAAACTTTTCAACATTTAAATAGGAAGGCCCTGAGTTTTAAATTCAGGGCCTTTTTGTATTATTTAGTTGAATCTTTGAATCAAAATTCTTACTAGATTAGAAAATTAAATTTAGGATGGTGTACTCCAGCGATAAGTTTTAATATCAAGGCCTGCCAGGTCCATCATTCTTGCAACCACGGTCATGGCTACTTCCTCTAAAGTTTTTGGAACACTATAAAAGCTAGGAGTCGCTGGGCAGATGATTCCTCCTGCAAGTGTCACTGTTTCCATATTACGAATATGAATCAAATTATAGGGTGTTTCTCTTGCGACAAGAATTAATTTTCTGCGCTCTTTTAAAATCACATCAGCAGCACGAGTCGTTAAATCATCACTTACACCAGATGCGATCCTTCCTAATGTGCCCATGCTACATGGGACTACAAACATGATATTGTATTGAGCAGAGCCAGAGGCAAAAGGGGCATTAAAGTCCATTTTATGGTAAAAGTCAAAAGGATAATTTAGATAATCCTGATTGCCTAATTCGGTTTCCCAAACGGTCTTTGCATTGTCACTCATAATGATACCAACTGCTTGATATTGAGAAGGGATTTGCTTTAAGCTGTCCAATAAGCATTTGGCATAAATGGCTCCGCTGGCACCTGTAATAGCAATGATGATTTTGTTTGACATAATAGAATAACAAAATTAGGTATTAAAGGTTGACTAGCAAATAGATAAAAAAATCCCCTCCAATATTGAATCGGAGGGGGAGCACTTTATAGGGAAAGGGTTCAATTAGATTTTGTACATCTTCTCATAGTACTCGTCGGCCATTCTGTTACTGTCAAATTGGAAACGAACGTCTTTCATACCATTTTGAGTAATTTGTCTCCATGTATCTTTTTGCTCATAATACATGGGTACAATTTGTTGCTCTAAAATTTTATACATTTCATTTAAATCGTATTCATCCTGGGCTTCGGTACTCATATTAGCATAATCTGCTTTTGGAACTACAAAACCATTGTTGCCATGGTTTACAAATTCTGGTATCCATCCATCATCGGTAGAGAAGTTGACAGCGCCGTTCATTGCTGCTGTCATTCCACTGGTGCCAGAAGCTTCTCTTGGTACTCTTGGATTATTTAACCAAACATCAGAAGCTTGCTTCATACGTTTACTTAAAGCCAGTTCATATCCTACTAAGACTGCTACATTCTTATAGTTCTTACTTAGATTCACTAAGTGATTGAATTGAGAAATAGCTGGATGGTCTACTGGGTATGGTTTTCCTGCAAATATAATTTGAACAGGATATTTTAAATTAGACAATAATTTTTCGAATCTTTCTAAATCCCATGATAAGAAATCGGCACGCTTATAGCCTGCAAATCTTCTAGCCCAAACAATGGTCAATACATTTGGGTCAAATATTTTTCCAGTTTGGTCTGCTACAATTTCAAAAGCACGCTTTTTTAAATACCATTTTCTGTCATCAAAACCTGTATCATCCGCAGCTTCAGCAAATTTGTACAATTGCTTGTCTGCCCAATAACGCCAGTTTTGTGCATTGGTAATATGGTCAATTGGACAAATGCCTTCATATTTACCCCACATTTCACGGCTTACATGTCCGTGTAATTCTGAAACACCATTCGCCTTTCTTGCAAAACGAAGCGCAGCTAAAGAGTGGTTAAATTGATCATCTTGAATTCCAGTCAATCTTCTTACTTCGTCCAATCCTAATCCACAGAAATAACCCATATTATGACATAAGTAAATATCGTGCTTCTCGTTACCTGCTTCCTCAGGCGTATGGGTGGTAAACACTAGACGCTTTTTAACTTCGTCTAATGACTTATACTTGTTCAATAAATAGAACGCGGCAGAAAATCCATGCGCTTCATTTAAGTGGTAGACTTCTGGATTAAAATTTAATTCGTCAATCAATTTTGCACCACCCACACCCAACAAAATAAACTGTGCCACTTTTGTAGCCACGTTGGCATCATATAAACGATGTGTTATAGTTTGAGAAACATAATCATTCTCTGGTAAATCAGTACTTAATAAAAATAAGGGGGCACTGCAAAAAATATTAGGTGCTAAATAGTAGGCTTTTACCCAAACTGGATGGTCATGGATTAAAATTTGATATTTAATGCCAGTATCTTCTAAGAAGCTATACATCTTCTCCATAAAAGTAACCTGCAATGTCTGGTCTTGATTTCTTGATTGATCATAGTAGCCATATTTCCATAGCATACCAATACCAATCATGTTTTGATTCAATTCAAAGGCGCTTCTTAAATGGGATCCTGCTAAAAAACCTAGACCGCCACTATAAATTTTTAAAGGCTGGTGGATGGCGAACTCCATAGAGAAATAAGCCGCTTTCTTGGAATACTTTTCATTAATAGGGTAAGGAACTTGAAAGTTTCTAAAAGACATGTTTTTGATCTTTGGTTAATTTGACCCACAATATATCCTATTTGCCTTTAAATTTAGTCCAAGGCAAGCCTAGTGTGAATAACAATCGTTTGCAATGGCAGAATGTGGATTATTTCTTAGACTTTGGCTTTCTTTTTTTATCGTAGCTGTCATTAAAGTAGCAGGTCATGTTTCTATGACTACCGCAATTTCCATCTTCCTTAATTTTTATGACATTCCCAGTAATAGTGAATTGAATGGTACAAGGATCACCTTTCTCAGAATAAGTGGCTTGGTTTTTAATAAAATTCAATAGGCCTTTAAGTTCACCGACACAATCGCCTTCTTTCTTTTCAAAATGTAAGAAGAATTGGTATTTATTGGGATTGCCAAAGTCTCTTAGTGCAATAAAGTTCTTTTTATCTCTAGCATAGTCCCCACTAAAAGTATTGAGCGTGGGTAATGTGTCAATTGGATTTAAAATGGCTTTTTGTGCTGGCTTAATATTGGCGTCCAAGTAGATCAATCTAAATCCTTGATCGGTATACGCCCATCCTTTTTTTTCATTTAAGATGCCCTTCTCAGGGTCTAATTTATTTTCTTCAATTAAAAAGGTAGGTTCTTTATTGATTAATAATGTTTTACCATAAAATTGAGAACTTTTTTGTGATAGGTCAAATTGAGTTAAAACCTGGTAGTCTAAGAAAACATTTTTCTTACTAAAAGTAATGACAAATACTGTTTGTCTTCTGGCATCCTTATTATTTAATAATAAATAATATTCTGTTTCTTTTTCAATTTTACCAACTGTAAAAATGGATGCATTTTTTAAAAGCTTAGGAGCAATTGCATCGACTACAGAATCTGGCAAAAATTGTGCCAATGCTTTTCTTCCAATTTCCACTGTATCTGTGAAAGAGGCTAAATTGGTATCATTGATTCGAATAGGCAATGCAATATTTTTGAAAGCTGCATTAAAATCATTTATTTTCAAAGGGGTATTCCCAGATAAGTCTGTTTTTGTTTCAGCACACCCAATCAATGCCAATAAGATCAAAAGATTACTTAGATAGCGCATGGCACTCTATTTTTTGCTAAAATAGGCAACAATATGCCTTTAACAATGGGTTTATAGTTAAATTTACATTCAATTATGTTTCATAAATCCTTAGATCAACTTCATGAGTCTGTTCCAGTAAAAAATAAAACTGGATGGAGGCGGTTATTTGCCTTTATTGGGCCTGCTTATTTAGTTAGTGTGGGTTATATGGATCCTGGTAACTGGGCGACCGATTTACAAGGGGGTGCTGCTTTTGGATTTCAATTAATTTGGATTTTATTGCTGAGCAATATCATGGCCATTCTACTGCAAAGTTTAAGTGCAAGACTGGGCATTGTTAGGCGTTTAGATTTGGCACAAGTCAATAGAGAGACCTATCCTAAATTTGTTAATTTTTGTTTATACCTACTAGCAGAATTGGCTATTGCAGCCACCGATTTAGCCGAAGTTTTGGGGATGGCGATTGGTATTAAATTGTTAACAGGCTTACCCTTAATGTATGGTACCATCATCACGGTGGCAGATACTTTTTTATTCATGTTATTACAACGATATGGAATTCGTAAAATGGAGGCTTTTATTTTTGTTTTAGTAGCCACCATTGGAGGCAGTTTTCTTGCAGAAATGATCATTGCAAAGCCTGATTTAATTGGTGCAGCAAAGGGGCTAGTTCCTTCTGCATTATCACCTGCAGCTTTATACATAGCAGTGGGAATGATTGGGGCCACTGTGATGCCACATAATTTATATTTACATTCTGCACTCGTTCAAACAAGGAAAATAGAAAGAACAAGTGCCGGGATTAAAAAATCACTCTGGTATAATTTTATTGATAGCGCCATCGCTTTAAATGCAGCTTTTTTTGTGAATGCGGCAATTTTGATTTTAGCTGCTACAGCTTTTTATCAAACTGGCAATCAATCTATCGCTAAGATAGAAGAGGCACATGCTTTGTTGGCGCCTTTATTGGGTTCAAAATTAGCCCCTATTTTATTTGCTGTCGCCTTAATTGCAGCTGGTCAAAGCTCAACGGTCACGGGCACCTTATCTGGTCAAATTGTGATGGAAGGATATTTAAATCTAAGGTTGAATCCTTGGATCAGAAGACTGCTTACTAGACTAGTTGCTATTGTGCCTGCAGTCTTGGTGATTGGGCTAATGGGAGAAGGCAGGGTGGACGAGTTACTTGTTTTTAGTCAAGTTATTTTGAGTTTACAATTAGGCTTTGCTGTAATTCCTCTTATTCACTTTGTGAGTGATAAAAGTACCATGGGTGAATTTGCCATCAAATCTTGGGTTAAAATTTTAGCATGGTTGGTGGCGAGTATTTTAGTCTTTTTGAATGCCAATTTAGTATTTGATTTTGCCAAGGTTTTTCTCTTTGGACCAACCCCTTTGTTCATTAAGCTGCTACTTATTTTAAGCATTCTTTTCTTTTTTGCGTTGTTATTGTATATCATTATTTTCCCAATGATTCAGTCAAAGAAAAAGCAAGAAAGAACAGCATTGCATGGTGCAGCTGTGGAATTGGATTGGACGAAAGCAGCACCCATTGAGAGAATTGCGATTGCTGTAGACTTTTCTGCTGGGGATGCCAATTTAATTAAATCTGCCATTTCGCAAGCACATGCTGGAACAGAATTGATTTTGATCCATGTAGTAGAAAGCGTGACAGCAAGTTATTTTCAAGAAATAAGTGATGATGAAGAATCTAGAAAGGATAAAGAAAGACTCGAGTTATATGCAGCAACATTAAGTGAAAATGGGTATAAGGTTCAATTTGTTGTTGGCTATAAAAACAGGGTCAAAGAGATTGTACGCATTGTAAATGCCACAGATGCACAACTATTAGTCATGGGGGCGCACCATCATTATGGTTGGAAAGATTATTTCTTTGGGGAGACCATTGAATCTGTTAGGCATAAGGTAAAAATTCCTGTATTGATTGTGCAGCAATCTTCTTAATATTCTGGGGCCTATTTAGCTACATTTAGTACATTTGCAGACAAAATTTTTAAACATATGGGACAAAAAATTAAAGTAGTCAATCCAGTGGTAGAATTGGATGGAGATGAAATGACAAGAATCATTTGGAAATTCATTAAGGATAAATTGATTTTACCTTATCTAGAATTAGATATTAAATATTATGATTTGGGTATGGAGTATCGTGATCAAACCAATGACCAGGTGACGATTGATGCTGCCAATGCAATCAAGCAATATGGGGTTGGTATCAAATGTGCAACTATCACGCCAGACGAACAAAGAGTTCAAGAGTTTAAGTTAAAACAAATGTGGAAAAGCCCAAATGGCACCATTCGTAATATCTTAGATGGTACGGTATTTCGTGAGCCAATCGTTTGTGCTAATGTCCCTCGTTTAGTTCCAAACTGGACAGCGCCAATTTGTATTGGACGTCATGCATTTGGAGATCAATACCGTGCAACAGACTTTGTTACAAAAGGCAAAGGAAAATTAACGGTAAAGTTTGAAGGTGAAGATGGAACTGTACAAGAATTTGAAGTATTTAATTTTAAGGGAGATGGCGTAGCATTGGCGATGTACAATACAGATGAAAGTATCTATGGATTTGCAAGAGCTTGTTTTAACCAAGCTTTAGCAAAAAAATGGCCTTTGTATTTATCAACAAAAAATACCATCTTAAAAAAGTACGATGGTCGCTTTAAAGATATTTTTGAAGAAGTATATCAAAATGAGTTCGTAACAAAATATGCAGATGCTGGTATTACTTATGAGCATCGTTTAATTGATGATATGGTAGCGAGTGCTTTAAAATGGAATGGTAATTTTGTATGGGCTTGTAAGAACTATGACGGTGACGTACAATCTGATACAGTTGCACAAGGGTTTGGCTCATTGGGTTTAATGACATCTACTTTAATTACACCAGATGGTAAAGTGATGGAAGCAGAAGCTGCGCATGGCACGGTGACACGTCACTTCCGTGAGCATCAAAAAGGGAACAGAACTTCTACCAATCCAATTGCATCTATTTTTGCGTGGACAAGAGGCTTAGAATTTAGAGGTCAATTGGATAATAACCAAGAATTGATTCGTTTTTCTAAAGCATTAGAAGAAGTTTGCGTTGAAACAGTGGAGTCTGGTATCATGACAAAAGATTTAGCAGTATGTGTGCATGGCAATAAAGTGAAGCACGGTGACCACTATGTATACACAGAAGAATTCTTAGATGCATTGGACTCTAATTTGCAAAAGAAATTGGCTAAATAATTAAGAAATAAATTTAGAAATAATACAAATTCTATCCTCGCTCTGCGCAGTGCTCGAAAGCTCGTCTAGCATTCGTATTATTGTCTAAATTAAACATATAAAAAAGCCCGGTAGTTAATTACTATCGGGCTTTTTAGTGAAACCTTGAGGGGTTTACAAATTTTTCTTAGTTTGTCTTTGCTTTTGGCGTTTCTTTTTTCATTTCTTTACACTTGCCATCTTTCATACAGTTCTTATCACATTTGTGCGCTTTCGCTTCTTTCTTACAATCTTTGCAATCTTTCTTACCACAATTTGCAGAAGCGGTGTTTGCAGCTAATAATAATACAGATGCAAATAATACGGTAGCTATTTTTTTCATGATGTTATTTTAGTTATTATTTTTTCTTTAAATGCTAGGTGCAATTTACACAATCCATTAGAAATTTTTGATCCTTTCACTATGATTTTGCTCATTTTTCTGTTAAATTTCTTGAAATAACTATTCAACGGCTGTTAAATCGGTTATTTCAATACTTCTAATATAGGTTTTCCAATAGACCCGCTTGGCATCTGAATGCCTAAAAGGGTAGTGATTGTAGGTGCAATATCTGTCATATAATTCACCGAATTAACTTGGCCTTTTTTAATGCCATTGCCATACCATAGCAATGGAATATGGGCATCATAATTATAAAAAACGCCATGATTTGTGCCCGTGGCATATCCATCCATATAACCCGATTTAGTCACAATGAACAAGTCGCCACTTCTTTGAGGATTATATCCATTGACAATTCTTTCTCTTAATTCCTGAGGCAATGCAGCATTTGCCGCTTTACGAGACTCAACAACTTGTAAAATACCTGGCTTTTGCTCTATATAACGACTTACTAATTGGACCATTTTATCCTGCGTTACCCCAAGACTATCCATCAAAGGATGGTTAAAATGAATATTGTATTCTCCAATCGCAGATATTAATTTTTCACTTAGCCCCTGCTTTGATAACCATTGTCCCAATTCTTTTTTCAATCCTGCTTCACTGATTAAGCCACCAGGAATTTGGTGTTTTTTACTAAAGTCAGGAATATTGGCCACAGCATGATCTGCCGTTAAAAAAACAGTGTAATTGTTTTTTCCTACTTGTTGATCTAAGCTTGCAAATAACTGCGCAATGACTGCATCAAGCTTGATATAACTATCTAGGGTCTCCCAAGAATTTGGACCAAAGGAGTGACCAATATAGTCAGGAGATGAAAAGCTAATAGCCAATAAATCAGTCACATCATCCTTACCTAACTGCGCACTCACCAATGCCTTTTCTGCCATTTCTAGAACAATATTATTGCCATAAGGGGTAGATGAAATTTTACCATAATCCTTGCCAATAAATTGTGATAAGGTGTAAGGAAATCCTTTTTGTTCTGCACCAAAAGGCAAAGACTCATATGCGTTGATATCTCCATCACAATTTGCTTCATAGACCGATTTAGCTAAACTTAAGTTCCAACCTTTTGTATAGAAGCTGTCTACTCTATGAAGACTGTTGTATTCGCTTACCCATTTTGGTAGACTTTTTCCATAATAGGTTGAGCTAATAAAATTACCCGATTTGCTCTCATACCAAAAAGCACCATCTGCACTATGACCGGCAGGAATGATGGCACCTCTATCTTTGATGGAGATACCATATACTTTACTTTTAAAATTATTAGCCAATTTGAGCTCATCTCCAAGTGTGGTAGTCCAAACATTTACTGGGCTCATCTTGCCAGCAGCACTGCCATCTACACCTACTGATACAACCGTTGGATCTTCTACACAATAAACGTTCCTTTGCTGATAATTATCATACCATTGATTTCCTGTAATGCCGTGCAATGCTGGCGTGGAGCCAGTGTAAACTGCAGCATGTCCACACGCAGTGACTGTTGGCACGTAAGGAATTAAGTTATTATTACAACTGGCACCCTCATTTATAAAGCGTAAAAAGCCTTGTTGGGAGGTGAAATGGGCTTTAAATTGATTGATATAATCCCAGCGCATTTGATCCACCATAATCCCTACAATTAGTTTTGGTTTACTTGAATTGCCTGATGGGGTTGATTTTGGGGCCTGAGCATTGCTTGTAAAAGACAAGATCAAAAAATACAAAATGTATAAAATACGCATCTTTTAAGATTTAGACCTGCAAAATACGAATAATTAAAGCCCGTATAAACTAAATAATTATTAAATTTGCAGGTATAATTGTAAATCTATGGCAGATATATTTGAAAGGTTAATCAATAACTACGGACCACTTGGTCAACATCGTGAAAGAGCACATGGTTACTTTGCATTTCCTAAATTAGAAGGAGAAATAGGCTCTAAAATGAAATTTAGAGGACAAGAAATGATTGTGTGGAGTTTAAACAATTATTTAGGTTTAGCAAATCATCCAGAAGTTCGAAAGGCAGATGCAGATGGCGCTGCTCAATATGGTTTAGCCTTGCCAATGGGTGCAAGAATGATGAGTGGAAACAGTGACTTACATGAACAATTAGAAAAAGAATTAGCAGCTTTTGTGCATAAGGAAGATTCGATCTTAATGAATTATGGATACCAAGGAATCATGAGCGCGATTGATGCCATTTGTGGCCGTCATGATGTAGTGGTGTATGATGCAGAATGTCATGCATGCATTATTGATGGTTTAAGAATGATTCCAGGTCATCGATTTGTTTTTAAACACAACGATGTAGAAGATTGTGAGAAACAATTACATAGAGCACAAGCATTGGTAGACAAACAACAATTAGGTGGTGTATTGGTGATTACAGAAGGCGTATTTGGAATGGCAGGTGATCAAGGTAGTATCAAGGAGATTGCTGCATTGAAAAATAAAGTTCCATTCCGTTTATTGGTAGATGATGCCCATGGATTTGGTACATTAGGTGAAACAGGTGCAGGTGCAGGAGAAGCGCAAGGCTGTCAGGATGAAATTGATTTATACTTCTCTACTTTTGCCAAGAGTATGGCATCGATAGGTGCGTTTATGGCAGGACCAAAAAATATCATTGATTATATCCGTTATAATATTCGTTCTCAAATCTTCGCAAAAAGTTTACCAATGCCATATGTAGTGGGTAACTTAAAGCGTTTGGAACTGTTAAGATCAACACCATCATTAAAAGCAAATTTGTGGAAGAATGCATTGGCATTACAAAATGGATTGAAAGAAAGAGGATTTGATATTGGTAAAACCGATTCTGTAGTGACACCAGTGTATATGAAAGGTGGAGTAGAAGAAGCCACCGCAATGGTGATGGATATCAGAGAAAATTATAAAATCTTCTGTTCTATTGTGGTGTATCCTGTCATTCCAAAAGGACATATCATTTACAGATTGATTCCTACCGCAGTGCATACACAAGAAGAGATTGATTATACATTAAAAGCATTTAGTGAAACCAAGGCGAAGTTGGATGCAGGTGCTTATAAAGTGGCTGAAATTCCAGATATGGCCAATAAATAAATATTGAATGAGTCTCCCAAAAGAGGCTCATTTTTTTTTAGTTAAAATAGTCTACTTGGTCTTGTTCTTTTTTAAGTATTTCAATGCTTACGTTCAACTCGAATCCAATCAATAAAATTAGCGCATTGATATAGATTAAGGTCATGACAATGAGTACGGTTCCAATAGAGCCATAAATTTTACTATAACTACCGAAATTATTGACCCAGTAGGAAAATCCCAATGTCGTTACTAACATTAAGGTAGTTGATAAAATTGCTCCAGGAGAAAGTAGGCGCCATTTTTCTTTTACATGTGGTGCAAATTTATAAATCAAAGCATTGCCATAAAATAAAAGCAAGACAATGATACCCCATCTAATACTATTCCAATAAGGTAAAATTGTTTTTCTTTTTATGTCAAACAATTCTCTTAACAGGGTCGTTAATTGATCCTGTCCAATCAATACTAGTAGGCTAGAAAAAACAAGTAACATTAAAATTAATGTTAAACGAAGCGCTCTCATTCTTTGATGCAGAAAAAAGGGTCTGTTTTGCATAATGGATTTATCAAAACTTCTTATGATACCTGTCATGGCATTGGAAGCGTAAAATAACAATAATAGAAAACCAAAGGAAAAGATACCAACGTGTTGGCTTAACAAATCATTGATGATATCTAAAATAAATCGATAGGTACTTGAATTGGGGGAGATGTCCTTAAAAATAGAAAGTATCTGTTTTTTAATTTTTAAGCTTTTTGGGAAATAGGGGATGATTGAAAATAAAAATAAGAATCCAGCAGGTAATGCCATAATCAGATTAAAGGAAATGGCCGAAGCACGATCATAGAGTCCAATGGTATTCAATTGTTTGAATAAAAACTGAATCACTTGAAATAAATTCACATCCTGAAAACCAGGTATGACAATACGTTTTGCTTTCTGCTTTGCAAATTGCAGCGGGATTAAAAGGTATTGTATTATTTTTTTCAAGTAATGAAAGGGCTATTTATAATTTAATTTGTCCACTATTATTTTACAACCAAATTATTTGTTATCGCGACTATGCTCCAATGCTTTTTTAGCTTGGTATGCGTCTAATTTTTTTTGGTATTCCTTGGCATATCGATCATGTTCGGCATAGTTGTTACTAAAATGATGGTAACCACTAAAGTCTGCTTTTGCCACAAAGTAAATATAATCTGTTTTTGGGGCATCCAACACTAGGTCAATGGTTTTACCTGCCGGGGTGCAAATAGGGCCAGGAGGCAGTCCTTTGATACGGTAGGTATTATAGGGAGATACGTTGGATAAATATTTTTCATAAATACGAGTGATGGTAAAGTCTTGCATCGCGTATTTGATGGTTGGACATGCTTGCAAAGGCATTTGCTTATTTAATCTATTTTGGTAAACACTTGCAATTAAAGATTTATCTGAGTCGAAATTAGTTTCTTCTTCCACAATAGAAGCCAAAGTGTAGATTTGATTTTGACTCATGCCTTTACTTACTGCTTTTTGAATGCGGTTATTCTGACTCCAAAAATGAATTTGCGCCTTTTGTAATTTGCTTAAAATTTGTGTCATTGAACTACTCCAATAATATTCATAGGTATTGGGTATGAGCAAAGTAAATAGCTGTGTAGTATCTGTATCAAAAGCTTGTAAAGAATCATTGCTACTTAAATAGGCCACCACTGCTGTACTGTCTTTATCGAAAGCCTTTGCGATTAGTTTTGCCAATTCCCCTTTTGTACGCACTTTATTCAATACTAATTTTACCGTCGCTTGTCGATTGTTTCTTAACATCCTTATAATATCAAGCACACTTGTTTTCCTTTTCACAAGGAATCTTCCAGCTTTAATTTTGTCTTGGACTTTTAATGCTTTAGCAAGGAGTAAAAAACTCGTTTTTTCGTAGATGATTTTTTTTGCAACTAAACTGTCAGCAAGTTGACTCAAACCTTCTTGCTTATATTCAAAATAAACCTGCTCTTCATTAAAATGAGTGCTCTTAACAAATACAATAAAGAAAATATAAAATACAATAACACTAATTAGTATTGATAGTAGATTTTTCATATCAACTAAAATACAAAAAAAATCCCCACCATTTGGATGGTGGGGAAAAATACTATTTTAAAAAGAATGAATACACATTCTAATTGAATTACTTCTTGTTTGTATCTAAAGCCGCTGGAGGTGGAGGAGGAGCCACTTGAGTTGCTGGACTTGTTGTAGTAGAAGTATTGACTTTGTCTAATACGCTATTTCCTTCGCTCGAACTACCACTTAAGAATAAGGTAGATGTAATGGCTAATATTGCAATCAAAGAGGCGAAAATCCAAGTACCTTTTTCAAGTACATCTGTCGTTTGCTTCACACCCATAAAATTGTTACTCAATCCACCCACATTGGCGTTTAATCCACCACCTTTTGGATTTTGGATCAATACCATGAATCCCAAGGCAACACAGGCTACTACGACTAATATTAAAAAGAAAGTTATCATTTGTTATTTTTTAAATGTTCTATACGGGATGCAAAATAAACGGATTTTTCAGGAAAAATAAAACTTAATTTTTCATAGGTGGCAATGGCTTTCTTCAAATTCCCTTGTTTTTCCCATATTTCAGCCATGGATTCGGTTAAAATATCTGCTGGAATATTCGCTTTTTCGGCTATTTGAGCAATGATTTGCTCCTGATCTGCCCCTAATGCTCCAATTTGGTCAAGCTGATCTACACCATCCTTGTTTTTAATCACTTTTAGCCAGGCAGTAAAGCTTCTTAGCTGTTGGGTAAATTTATCTTGAGGGACCTTAGATAGGTCTAATTCGATGCCTTGAGCGGCAAAATAGTCTTTCTGTATGCTTGTTGCTATTTCTTTCTCATAATCTAGCACATCAGATGCATCTACTTGTTCATTGAATTGTGCCACTTGATTATTGAGTACGCTATCTAATTTGGCATCTGCAGGAGCGTTGACTTCATTTTGAGCTAATTGATTCATTAAACAATGTAAATGAAGACTAGAAGGAAAGTAAGCAGTTGCTTTAAATAATTGAGTGGCTAAAAGCGGGGAGGCAATTAGCTGGTATTTTTTTGCCAAAAGAAATTGAACTGTTGGCGCATAGGGATGCTCTAATGCAAACTTTTCAAGGGTATCAGTTTCGATGGCTTCTAGAGAAGCATGTCCTGTCCATTGTTTAACTATATCGTTGATCATTAATGCACTCATGCTTTACCAGTTTGAAAAAATTTGATTAAAAATATCATCCGTAATACTACGAATAATTTCATCCATTAATTGTCCCTCTGCTTGATTTAAAGTCAAATTGGCTGAGAAATCAAAATTACGGGTTACATCAAATTCAAGTTCTTTATTTTCCAATGTCTTTTTCAAAACAACATGCACTGTCACCGTAAGTCTGTTACTTGCTGCTGCTTGCCCACTCACACCTACAGTTTGCGAAGGATCGTAATTGGTGATGGTTGCAAAAATTTGATAGTGTGCGTCGTCGCTATTGGTCCTAGTTAGTTTAGTTTGACCAATAATTTTTTGTAAAATTTTATCCGTCAACATGGGCGCCAACTGCGGGTTGATATACCTTGCTCTGTTGTCAATGAATCCAATCTTAACCGTCTTTACATTATCGGGGATCATTGCATCCTTAAAACTATAGATACCACAAGAACTTAGCAGTACAAATAGACTGATGCAGCTGAATATGTATAATTTATTCTTCAATGTCGTATTCTTTGATTTTTCTGTACAATGTTCTTTCGCTGATGCCTAGGTCGGTAGAAGCATCTTTACGACGACCTCTATGTTTTTTAAGTGCCTTTAAAATTAGTTCTTTTTCTTTATCCATGATATTTAAAGACTCTTCTATTTCATAATGGTTCTGAAGGTCATTGTCAATGATGACAGGTTGGTGATGCGGTAATTGCATTGCATTATTAGGCATACTCACAGTGGATACTGGGGCATGGGATGGGGCGATATCTTCCTTCAATTCATTGATAATGGCTTCTTTTGTAAAGTGTGCCGTTTGTCCCGATAAACTTGGGTTCTGCAATATCTCTAAGAACATTTTCTTTAACTCATTGACATCTTTTTTCATGTCAAAAAATAGTTTGTATAAAATTTCGCGCTCATTGGCGAATTCCCCAACTGGTGTACCAGTGACCATAGGCATTTTATTTGCTGTGTGTTTTGGTAAGAAGCTGTTCAATTGTGCTGCATCTATGTGGTCGTTTTTACTCAATACAGAAATTTGCTCTGCAATATTTTTTAATTCACGTACATTACCTGGCCAACCATATGCCGTTAATAATCCTTTGGCTTCTTCGTCTAAATAAATGGGTTTGGTCTTATATTTTTCTGCAAAATCCACTACGAATTTTCTAAAAAGTAAGGGGATATCTTCCTTGCGGTCTCTTAATGAAGGAACACGAATAGGCACAGTGTTTAATCTATAATATAAATCTTCTCTAAATCTTCCTTTTTCTGTGAATTCAATCAGTTCTCTATTGGTTGCAGCAATCACACGCACATCTGTTTTTTGTACTTTAGATGAACCAACGCGAATGAATTCACCTGTTTCTAAAACACGTAATAACCTTGCTTGTGTGCCCAAAGGCAATTCACCAATTTCATCTAAGAAAATGGTACCGCCGCTTACAGTTTCAAAATAACCTTTGCGACTATCCACAGCGCCAGTGAATGAACCTTTTTCGTGTCCAAATAATTCTGAATCAATTGTACCTTCTGGAATCGCGCCGCAGTTAACCGCAATAAATGGGTTGTGTTTTCTGGAGGATAGGCTATGAATGATCTGTGAAAAAACTTCTTTACCTACACCACTTTCTCCCACAATGAGTACTGTTAAATCGGTTGCAGCAACCTGCTCCGCAGTATTTAAAGCATGATTCAGTAAGGGCGTATTGCCAATGATACTGAATCTGTTTTTTAATGATTGTAAATCCATGGTATGAATAAATTAAATTAAATTAAATAAGATTAAATGATTCCTCCTAATAAAGTACCTTTTGTAAAATCATGAATCTTGACTTGCACGTAGTCTCCTTTTTTATAATCAAATAAACCTTTTGGAAATACTACGACTTTATTTTGACTAGTTCTTCCCATCCATTCTGCCTCGTTCCTTTTACTATTTCCTTCTATCAATACTTCGAATTGGCATCCCACATCTCGCTTATTACTTTCATTGGATAAGGTCCACTGTAGGTCCACAATTTCTTGCAGTCTTCTTTTTTTAGTTACTAAATCAATATTATCTTCATACCTTCTTGCAGCCAATGTGCCAGGACGTTCAGAATAAAAATACATGTAGCTTAAATCGTAATTGGCATATTGTAAAAGGCTAAGGGTGTCTTGATGATCCTCCTCGGTTTCTGTACAAAATCCTGCAATGATATCTGAAGTAATACTACAAGTTGGAAGTAAGGCGCGAATACGGTCAATCTTGGCCATATACCATTCTCTTGTATAAGTTCTATTCATTAATTGTAGCATCCTTGAGCTTCCACTTTGAACAGGAAGGTGAATGTGCTTACAAATATTATCGTATTTAACAATGGTGTGTAACACTTCGTCCGTGATATCTTTTGGATGAGATGTGCTAAAACGAACCCTAAGACTTGGATCTATTTGTGCCACTTCTTCTAATAACATGGCGAAAGTAGTTGTTGCACTATTTTCTGGATTGCTCCAATAATAACTGTCCACATTTTGACCTAATAACACCACTTCTTTAAATCCTTTGTCAAATAAGTCTTTGCATTCTGCAAGAATTGAAAATGCATCTCTGCTGCGCTCGCGACCTCTTGTGAAAGGCACTACACAGAAACTACACATATTATTACATCCACGCATAATGGATACAAAAGCACTAATACCATTGTTGTCTAATCTGACTGGTGCAATATCGCCATAGGTTTCGTCTCTACTTAATAGCACATTCACTGCTTTTTGTCCAGTACCAGCTTCGGCAATCAAATCGGGTAGGGTTCTATAGGCATCTGGCCCAACCACTAAGTCCACCAATTTTTCTTCCTCTAATAATTGCGCTTTCAATCTTTCTGCCATGCAACCCAATACTCCAATCAGTACACCGGGGTTGGCTTGTTTCAATCTTCTAAATTCAGTCAATCGCTTGCGTATAGTTAGTTCAGCTTTTTCACGAATAGAGCAGGTATTGATCAGGATTAAATCCGCGATTTCAATATTTTTAGTACCTCCAAAACCATTCTTTTCTAAGATGGATGCAACCACTTCACTATCTGCAAAGTTCATCGCGCACCCATAGCTCTCTACATAGAAGTGCTTTTGAAAGAGGCCCGAACTAGCCTGGCTAGCATAAGCTTCCCCTTGTCTAGCTTCATCCTGGGTTTTATCTATCAGTAAATCAGATTCCATGCACTCATTTTGAACTGCAAACTTAGTCAAAATATTTTTATGTGTCAACTTGTCAGACAAAATTCCTAATTGATTGATATACAAATGATTAAAATAGAACAAGATATATTGTATTATATTTTATATCAACCTAATAGTCAATCGGTTATTGACTAGGTTGTATATTTATAAAAATTAGCGCATGCTCAAGGGATTCCTTTTATTATTGACAGTTTTTTGCTTGTTTAGTGCGACTGCGCAAGAATTGGTGGTGGCAAAATTAAGATCCGAGACTTCAAGGAATATTAAAAAAGACACAGATACAGCAAACTGGAATTGGAAACATGGAGGTTTGTTCAATTTAAATGTGGCACAAAGTTCATTGAGCAATTGGGCAGCTGGGGGTGATAACTTTAATTTGAATATTAATAGTTATTTTAATTATTTCGCATTCTATAAAAAAGAGCGTCAAAGTTGGGATAATAATTTAGATGTGAATCTTGGATTTGTTCAGTCCACATCTCAAGGAGGCAGAAAGAATGATGACCGCTTTGATCTACTTAGCAAGTATGGTTATAAAATGGACTCATCGGGTAAATGGTATCTCTCAGGGTTATTTAATTTCCGTTCTCAACTTTTTGATGGTTATAGTTTTAGTGGCAATAAAGCTTCATTTACTTCTTCATTTTTTGCACCTGCGTATATGATTATTTCTGCTGGTTTGGATTATAAGCCTAACAAAGATTTTTCAGTCTTCTTTTCTCCTTTAACTTCAAGAACGACATTGGTTTTGAATAAAAGTTTATCAACCCTTGGTAAATACGGTGTGGATTCAGGATCAATGGTGAAGCGAGAAACAGGTTTGTTTGTTACTGTAAACTATAATAAAGTCATTGCTACAAATATTACTTACAGGGGTCGTGCAGATTTTTTCTCTAATTACTATGACAAACCTGAGAATATAAATTTATACATGACCAATTTATTTTCATTTAAGATTAATAAATACTTTTCTGCTACTTATAGTTTGGATTTAATTTATGATGATAAGATTCGCATTTTTGGCCCATTCAATAAATCACCAGGTTTACAAACCAAGAGTATTATAGGTATTGGTTATTCCAGAAGCCTTGCTGTTAAGAAAAAAATCATAGTTGCAAAGCCAAAGCCAGCAACATTATCAAGTGGCGAATAAGCAAGAAGCTATTTGCTAATGACTTTGAGGGTATGTTTGATTTTGTTTGCCTTATGTGTTAAATCCATATAGTCATTGCTCATGATAGTGACATGTCCCATTTTTCTGCCTGGCTTTGTGGTGGTTTTACCATAAAGGTGCACAAATACATTGTCCATCTTCATCACTTCATCCAAACCCTCATACACCACATCACCAGTATAGCCTTCTGCACCTATGAGATTCACTATTGCACTTGGCAAGATAGGTGCTGGGTTGCCTAAAGGGTAATCTAAAATAATTCTTAATAACATATCATACTGACTAGAGTAATTGGCTTCAATAGAATGGTGTCCACTATTATGCACTCTTGGTGCAGTTTCATTGACAAGAATATCTCCTTTTTGATCCACAAATAATTCAATTGCAAAAAGGCCTGGACTCTTTAGAGATTGTACTACTTTTCTTGCAATGGCTTCGGCTTTCCAAAGTTGCTTTTCTTCAATTTTTGCTGGACTTAATTGGTAGTCTAACAAATTATATACAGGGTCAAAAACCATTTCGGCAGGAGGGAAGATGACTGTTTCACCTTTTGAATTCATGCCTACAATTAATGCCAATTCTTTGACAATCTTTACTTTTTCTTCTAATACAGCAGGCGCATTAAAACCCAATGCAATGGCTTTTTCGTCTTCAATGATTTGAACACCCTTGCCATCATAGCCTCCCTCTGCTAATTTATGTACCGCAGGTAATAGTCCTATGTGTTGGCGAATTGCTTCTGCAGAATCCGTGATCACAAAATTGGAACTAGGAATTTCGTTGTCTGCATAAAACTGTTTTTGTGCAATTTTATTTTTAATAGTTCGAATGGCCGATGGGGTAGGATATATTTTTACACCTTCTTTTTCTAATTGAGTTAAAGCATCCACATTGACAGCTTCGATCTCAATCGTTAAGGCGTCTACTTGTTTTCCAAATTGATACACCGTATCGTAATCTAAAATATCTCCTTTTGTAAAATGGTGGCATAAATGCGCTGCTGGACAGTGGGGATCTTTTTCTAAAACATAAGTAGTTAGATCATAATTCGCTGCTGCTTGTAAAAGCATCCTTCCCAATTGTCCACCGCCTAAAATACCTACCTTCATATAACTGATTTTGATAGGGCAAATATAAGTTAGTTAGGTTATTTTTGCTAAAGAACGATTTAATACAAGAATTCATGAAAGAACCCATCATACAAGTGAAGGATTTGACCAAGTCCTACGGCGACTTTGAAGCAGTTAGAGGCATTAGCTTTGACGTATTTAAAGGAGAGATTTTTGGTTTATTAGGACCGAATGGTGCTGGGAAGTCAACCACATTAGAAATCATTGAAACTTTGAGGCAAAAGTCTGGAGGAACAGTGATCGTAGATGGGATGAATTTAGACACAGATCCAGAAGCCATTAAGAAAATCATTGGGGTACAATTACAGACTGCTGGATTTTACCCTAATTTGAATTTAACAGAACTGATTCAATTATTTGTTGGGTTGTATCAAATGGAGATGGATCCGATGGAGCTATTGGCTAAAGTAGATTTAGTAGATAAAGCAAAATCAAAGTTTAAGGAATTGAGTGGGGGACAGAAGCAAAGATTTTCAATTGCCACTACATTCATCAATCGTCCTAAAATCATTTTCTTAGATGAACCTACAACAGGTTTGGATCCTCAAGCTAGACGTAATCTTTGGGATTTGATTCAAGAAATTAGAAACAATGGCACCACTGTCATTATTACAACACATTATATGGATGAAGCAGAAGTGCTATGCGATAGAGTGGCGATCATTGATAGTGGTAAAATCATTGGCATTAATTCACCCAATCAATTGATAGACGAGTTGGTAGAGAGTGGATTTGAAAAAGAAAAAGAAGTAAAGAAGGCAAATTTGGAAGATGTTTTTATCCATATGACAGGAAAACAATTAAGAGAAGATTAAATAATACAATATGACAACAGACCCTAAATACCCCATTGGTAAGTATGAATTGAAACCCTATTCAGAAGCCACTAAAAAAGAATGGATCAATGCATTGAGGCATTTACCAACAGATGTTGAAATGGCGGTATTGAATTTAGATCAAGTACATTTAAATACACCCTACAGAGAAGGAGGATGGACGGTGCAACAGTTGGTACATCATATTGCAGATAGTCATATGAATGCGTTTGCAAGATTTAAATTAGGTTTAACCGAAGAAGTACCTACTGTAAAAGCATACGATGAAAACAAGTGGGTATCGATGGCAGATGCATTGGATACACCCATTAATTATTCAATGACTTTATTGCATGCCTTACATGAAAGATGGGCTAATTTATTAGCGAGTTTAACGGAGGAACAATGGCAAAGAAAAATATTTCATCCTGGAAAAAATGCAGAAGTAAGTCTTTGGGATTTATTTGCAGTGTATGCATGGCATGGCAAACATCATGTGGCACATATCACTACTTTAAGAGCAAATAAGGGATGGTAATTTTATAAAAAATTAGTTCTGTCAACCTCAGCGACTAAAAATATACTGCCAATCACAAGAATCAAATCATTGTGGTTGGCATTTTTTATTGCGCCTTTTAATGCGATATTGACATCTTCAAAGGAATGTCCATTTAACCCAAGGACTGATGCTTGTACTGCTAATTCATGCACTGGTAATGCTCTTGGGATATGTGATTGCGTAAAATAATACAATGCATTTTTTGGAAGTAATTCTAGCACTGCTTGAATGTCTTTATCTTTTACCATCCCTGTGACAATATGTAATTGTTGATAATGTAAGGATGCTAATTGTTCTAACAATGCATGCACGCCATGTTCGTTATGCGCCACATCCAGTATGACTCTTGGGCTTTCTTGAATGCATTCCCATCTGCCCATTAAGCCATTGCTTTTTTTAATCTGTGACAATGCTTTCATCACTTTACCCGACGTAAGCTTCCAGCCCATGGTTGAAAGCAATTGAGCGGCCACTAACACTGCTTTTAAATTTTTAGCTTGGTATTTTGCAGGCAAATCGCATTCAATAGTGAAATTTTTTGGAAATAGCGGAGCATCTAATAAATGAATCATTGGTTGATTGAATTCAAACAAAGCATTTTGCCAATTGTTTTGAAAGGATTTAAACTCAATAAAATCTTCTGCAAAATAAATGGGTGCATTTTCTTTGTTGGCCTTGTCCTCAAATACTTTTTTTGTAGCAGTATCTAAAGTACCTATCACAACAGGTGTATCTTTTTTAATGATGCCAGCTTTCTCGGATGCAATGGCTTCTAAAGTATTTCCAAGCAGGGCCATATGGTCAAATCCAATATTGGTAATGATGGATAGTTCTGGCTCAATTACATTCGTACTGTCTAGCCTGCCACCTAAGCCCGTTTCGATGATGGCGATGTCCACTTTTTCTTGTACAAAATAATCGAAAGCCATGCCTACTGTGATTTCAAAGAAAGAGGGTTCTATTTTTTCAATACATGGTTTTACTTTATTGGTAAAGTCAATGACAAAATCTTGACTACACATTTGCCCATTGACTTTGATACGTTCTCTAAAATCATATAAATGAGGCGAAGTGTACAATCCGGTTTTGTATCCCGCTTCCTGAAAAATGGATGCAAGCATATGACTGGTGGAACCCTTACCATTGGTGCCTGCAATGTGAATGGTTTTAATTTTTTTTTCTGGATGTCCAAGAAATTTACAAATAGCAATGGTATTGTCTAAATTTGGTTTGATTGCAGCAGCACCAATCCTGCTAAACATAGGGAGTCTAGTGTATAAATAGTCAATCGTTTCTTGATACCGCATAGACATTGAGTGGCTTATTGGAGATCGAATTTGAATTTCACAGTTACTGTAGAACTATGATCAGCCGAATTGAAACTAATTTTTGTCAAGTATTCTTTAATTGCGCTTTTGTATTTTGGGTCATTGGAGGAGGAGCCTCTTGTAATTTGAATAAACCTTCCCACACCACTTGGATTGACTTCGATCTCTGCATAGATGGTTGCAGGAGGCACATCACCATTGAATGAATAGGACTTTGTAACCCTTCGGTCACCTTTTGTAACTAGGGGTCCACCATTGCCGGTATAGGATTTTCCATTGATAGAACCATTTTCAACGCCTTGATCTCCTTTGCCTCCGGCTATACCTTGGTCTTTCACATTATTATAACTGTCTTGATTATTGCCGCCAGCTCCGTTTCCGCCCGCATATTTCCCCATTAAAGCTTTAGGTTTTGCAGGGATAGGCACTGGATTGTTTTTTGCAATATTTTTTACTTTACCAGAACGAATGGCTTCGTCATTGGCATTATTAGAGACTGCATTTATTTTGGATGCAACAGTAGAAGCCGCTTTTGTTTTAGTGGATGTAGCACCTTTCTCAGGAGCAGGCGCTGCTTTACTCATTGGAGGAATTTCCCCAGCACCAGTATTGCTATTGCCTAAATTCACCTCCATATATTCAGGCAATGGGGGAACTACTTTAGGTGTAGGTTCCTGAAATTTTGAAACAAAAAAGATCAGTGAAAGTCCAAGACAGATCAGTCCAGTATAGACAGCAGCTTTAATATTTTTTTCTTGTTCAAAACTCAATTGCATAGCTTAAAATTAATGCAAAAAAACGTCATATCCCAATCTTAACAGGGTAGCTACGATCACTATTAAGAAAATTTTACGAATAAATTGATTGCCTTTCTTTAAAGCCATTCTAGAACCAAAAAATCCACCTACGGCGTTACATATAGACATAGGGATGGCCACCGGCCAAAGGATCACGCCCTTGCCTATAAATAAGATCAATGAGCCAAGATTAGTTGAAAGGTTCACAATTTTTGCATGCGCACTTGCTTGCATAAAATCATATCCTAAAATTGCAATGAATGCCAATACAAATAAACTTCCTGCGCCAGGCCCAATGAAACCATCATAAAAACCAATGAATAGGCAAATTAGGATGCCTTTTAGCATCGGAAATTGAATGTCATCCTTTCGCAAGGATTGTCCAAGGTCCTTTTTGGTAAATGTATAAATCGCCATCGCAAGCAAAACAAAAAAAATCACTGGCTTCATAAATTGGCTACTCATTCTAGTGAGTAATAAAGAACCAGAAAAAGCTGCAGTAAATGCAATGCTTGTAAATAGGAGTATCCTTAAAAATGGAATTTTGACCCTTTGTAAATATTGATAAGTAGCGAAACAGGTCCCTATAAAAGAGGGTACTTTAAGTGTGCCAATGACTGTTGAAACTGCTTGCGTAGGCATTGCAATCAATCCTGCTGGAACTTGAATCAATCCGCCACCACCTACCACCGCATCGACATAGCCTGCTATAAAGGCAATTAAACATAAAAATAAGATCGTACTAAGCGCCATGTTTTATTTTTGATGGCAAGGTGTTGATCACGATTCCGCAAATAATGATCCCACCACTAATGATTTGAAAAATATTGAATTGCTCATTCAAAATAAACAATGCTTCAATGGAACTTAGGAAGGGGATTAAAGTACCAAACAAAGCTGTCTTTGCTGATCCTAGCGTGTGTATGGCTTTATTCCATAACAAATACGCAATGGTGGAGTTACCTATTCCTAAATATAAAACTATGAATAAAAGTTGTTTGTTAAAATGAACAGGTTGAATATAATTCATTTCATAAATAGCAAATGGACATAATAAAATAGTGCCAATTGCAAAAAGCACAAGTAGAAAACTGTTATTTGAAATGCCTATTGGTTTTTTACGAACAAATACATTATAAGTCCCAAAGCATAATCCAGCACCAATCATCCACAAATCACCTTTCGTAATTTTAAAATGAAGTAAGGTATTGAGGTCGCCTTTACTTAATAAAACAAGGATACCAAAAATGCCTAAGAAAATGCCCGTGATACTTTTCCAGTTCAATTTTTCTTGCACAATCCACGCCGCAAGTAATGTGGCCACAATAGGATGAATAATTGAACCAAATAATGCCATATTGATAGCCGTTGTTGAATGGCCAGCTTGGTAAATCATGGTGTTGTATAAGGCAACACCAACTAGTGCCATCCAGAAAAAGTAACTAAAATTAGCCTTGAATAATTGTTTTTCCTTTTTAAAATTTTGAATTGCAAAGGGAAGCATCGTAATGGTAGCAATTAACCATCTAAAAAAAGCAAGACTGATTGGTCCAGCCAATTGTATGGAATACCTAGAAACGATAAAGTTACCTGACCAGATGATACAAGCAATAATGGCTAGTAAGGTTCCAAATTGAACTTGTTTGTTGTAATGTCTTTTCAAGATTGCGTTACATTAATGATGTGCAAATTCAGTTGCGTAATCTCCTTTGATTCTTTCGATAGGAGGATTAAAATAACCAAATTTTAAATCAGGAAATTCTTCTCTAATTAATTCCATCATTTGTTTCACACCCATGATCTCACCTGGTTCTGTCACGCCAATTTTGCCTAGATACCAATCTGGGTCAATATTAAAATTGCGCCATTGAATCATTTTCAATCCCGTGTCTTTAATCAATTGTCTTAGTGCTTCATATTCTGCCACCGTATCCGTCATGCCAGGGAAAACAAAATAATTGATACTTGTCCACTTGCCTGCAGCAGTCATTGCTTTTAAACTTTCAACAATATCTTGGAAGGTGTAATTATTTGGACGGTAATAGGCATTGTAAATATCAGGTCTAGCAGAATTGGTACTCACTCTTAAACTATCCAGACCAACAGCAGCCAATTCAGCAACTGCTTTTGGATTAGAACCATTTGAATTGATATTGATACTGCCTTTGTCCGTATGTTTTCTAATCTCTATAATCGCTTCTTTGATGGTCTCCCACATGAGCAATGGCTCGCCCTCACAACCTTGTCCAAAACTGACAATTGGAAAAGGTGCAGACATTAAATGTGGTACAGTATATTCTACCACTTCGGCTGCAGTAGGCTTAAAGGATAAACGTTCTTGGTTAGAAACAATTTCTTCCTCGATTGGTTGGAATGAAATACAACCAATGCAATTCGCATTGCAAGCAGGTGAAATAGGAATAGGACATTCCCATCTTCCCATAGCTAAATTTCTTGCAGCAGGACAATGATAGGTCATACAGCAGTTTTGCATTAGGTGTTGCACCAATCTATTTTCACCATAAGTTTTTAATAAATGTGCTGTGCCATACTCAATTGTTTCTTGATCATATCCTTCACAATCCTGGCGAATATCTTGTTCAATTCTAACAGCAGGCACATAGTTAATGCCATCTAACCAACCCACAGCGGTATAACAAAATAAGGGTAACAATGGAGCTTCTGGTAAGGATTCATACGCCGCAATATACAATCCAGTGTGCGCAGGAGGGATGAAAGCAGCGACTGCCCATCCTTTTTCACACAAACGCATTTCACCACTATCTACATCAATGCCAATGCCTCTTCTGCCAGGTAATTCATATAAACTTCCACCTTCTGGCAAGGGGATCCAGTCTTCCTCCGGAATGGGATAGGCGTCCCATCCAGCCCTGCCTACTACATATAAGGATTCATCTTCAAAGATGTTGCCTTCGCCGTCTGAATACAATAAATAAGGGGACTCGGTTAATGCCATAGTTAGTTGTTTTTAGCTAGATGCGCTGCGCAAAAAGCATTGAATTCGTTTTTGATTGCTTCAGTCACAGGTTCATTGATCTGTTTTTGGATCAATTTATTGTTCTTGAAATCGATTGTAATATAATCGTCTTTAATCAGCATATTGTTAATTTCTGCCCATGGATATAACTTTTTTGGAAAGGTGTTCACTAAAACTCCAGCAGGGTCTACCGCTATTTCGTAAGGGAATTTCACTTGACGCTCAAACAAGGCTGCAATTAAGTACACACCAGCTATCAATAAAGCGTTGGGTAGTAAAAACCATCCCCAAGAAGCAAACACCAAACCTAAACGGTAGTATGGGGCACCCCCTTTCATCTTTTGATAGACGCAAAAAACCCACCAGCTAGCCACCGAAGTCATGATTGCAATTAACAGGGCAGGGCTCGGGTATAAACCTGCATATAGCGAATAGGAAAGCGCCATAAGGGTGATGAAAAGCATCCATTGGCTGATTCGGTCTACGTTTTTAAAATCGGGACTTTTACAAACAATGATATAGTCAAAAAGGCGCATAATTTAAGTTTATGAGATGCGTAAAATTTGGTGCAATTTAAGGCCATTTGGTTAACTTTGCGGTATGAAGAAAACACATCTTATATTATTGGTCATGATTGCGGCCGCAATTGTAGTGTTAATAAGCTATACAGGTGATTTAAGTAGCTATGAAACAGTGGCTTCTGCAAAGCAAAAAGAAGGCAAATATGTGAATTTGATCGTAAAAATGGATAAATCTGTGCCCGTTCAATACGATCCGGTAAAAGATCCGAATTTATTAAAGTTTAATGTGGAGGATAGCTTAGGGGGTAAAATTGCAGTGGTTTATCGCAATACCATGCCCACCGATATGGAAAAGTCAGAACGTTTGGTATTGAAAGGACGTGTTCAAGGAGATGCATTTGAATGTAGCTCAATTGTCATGAAATGTCCGTCCAAATACAAGGACAATCCAAATGCAATGAAGGAACAACCGGTAACCATTACCAACTAATCAAAATCACAACATGCAGCCAACTGAGTTTATTGGGGAACATTTGTTACCTGGACAAATAGGTTACTTTTTATCCATCTTATCTTTTGTAGCTTCTTTAGTAGCTACATTTTCATTCGCTAAAGCATTTTACGCAAAAGAAATGGTGGTGGAAGCGAGTTGGAAAAAATTAGCTAGAACTGCTTTTGTGATTGAAGCATTGACTATCATTGGAAGTTTTGTGGTATTGTTTTATGTGATTTACAATCATCTGTTTGAATATAAATACGCTTACACACATAGCGATAAAAATTTACCATTTGAATATTTATTGAGTTGTTTTTGGGAAGGACAGGAAGGAAGTTTTTTATTGTGGAGTTTTTGGCATGCAGTGTTGGGTTTGATTTTAATTAAGACTGCCAAAGCGCATGAGGCTGGCGTGATGATGGTGATTAGCTTTGCGCAGTTAATGCTTGCCACCATGGTGATTGGCCTGTATGTGTTTGATGTGAAAATTGGATCAAGTCCATTTATATTATTAAGACAGGAAATGAACTGGCCTATTTTATCTAGACCAGATTATGTTCAATTATTAAAAGATGGCACAGGCTTAAATACTTTATTGCAGAATTACTGGATGGTCATTCATCCACCTATTTTATTTTTAGGATTTGCTAGTACCATCGTGCCATTTGCCTACGCAGTAGCAGGCTTATTAAAGAAAGAGCATCACTGGGTTAAATCCGCTTTGCCTTGGGCCAATTTTTCTGCAGGTATATTGGGATTAGGGATTATGATGGGTGCTGCATGGGCTTATGAGAGTTTGACCTTTGGTGGTTATTGGGCATGGGATCCAGTGGAGAATGCATCATTGGTACCATGGTTGACTTTGGTTGCGGGGATACACACTGCAATGATTTATACTAAAACTGGATCAAGTTTAAAAGCCACTTATTTATTCCTTGGGATTAGTTTCTTATTAATTGTTTATTCTACATTTTTAACTAGAAGTGGGATTTTAGGTGATACCTCTGTACATGCATTTACCGATTTAGGGATGAATGGACAGCTATTATTTTTCTTATTCATCTTTGTGATTCCTTTCTTTGTTTTATACGTTGTTCGTTACAAACACATGCAAGAACCATTAAAGGAAGATGCAATCGATAGTAGGGAGTTTTGGATGTTGATTGGTTCTTTAGTCCTAGTACTTTCTGCGGTAGTGATCATCCTTAAGACTTCGACACCAGTTTTCAATAAAATTTTTGATACTAAAATTGCACCACCAGAAGATCCTGAGTTTGCGCACAATCAGGTGCAAATTTTTGTGGCCATCATCATTGGTGCTTTGACAGCGATTGGACAGTTTTTGAAATACAAAACAACACCAATGCCTTATTTTAAAAAGCAAGTCCTATGGCCATTGATCATCACCATCCTTATTAGCATCATCATTTTTATTTTTGTTGGAGTGGCCTATGATGATAAAGGGGCTGGATTTTTAGGTGCAATTTACATTGCCATTGTAACCTCTGTTTTTGCCATTGTTGGCAATATCTCCTATTGGTCTGTGGTCTTAAAAGGAAAATTAAAATCTGCAAGTTCATCCATTGGTCATATTGGATTTGGTTTGGTATTAGCAGGTATCTTTATTTCTTCTGCAAACAAAACTACATTAAGCTACAACACAACAGGGATCAGTCCTTTAAGAGTAGACTCTACCAATAAAAATAGTCCAGTAGGCGACCCAAGAGAGAACTTAACCTTATTTGAGACCATTGAAACAGATATGGGTAAATACAATGTGACTTATATAAGAGATACATTTGACGATTTAGGAAAAAGATATTTTGAATTGAATTTTAAAGAAAAGAAAACAGGGGAGACATTTAATTTATATCCAGATGTGTTAAAGAACAATAAGGGTATGGAAGGTTTCTCTGCCAATCCATCTTCAAAACATTATTTGCATAAAGATATTTTTGTGTATGTGACTTCTTTTCAAGACCATACAGAAGAAGATACCACAAGGTTTAATCCAATTAATATTACCGTAGGCGATTCTATTTTTTACAGCAATGGCTATATTAAATTGGAGAAAGTCAATGTAAATCCTCCAGGTGATAGACCAGCAGGTGTGAACGAATTAAGATTACAATTGAATGTTGTTTCTAAAGAAGGTTTAAAGTATGTGGCAGAACCTGGTATTTTATTGGAAGGATTGAATCTGACCTCAAAAGTGGATACAGTGAAGGCACAGAACTTAGTTTTAAGTTTTAATAAAGTGATTGACCAAGAAAAGGGCATTTTAGAAATTGGGGTGAAGGAGTCAGCTTCCCTAACCAATCTCATTACTTTAAAAGTCTATGAATTCCCATGGATCAATTTGTTATGGCTCGGGGTGGTTGTGACGACTATTGGATTCATGATGGGGGCCTATTATCGTTTTAAGAAATAGGGTTACTTTTTGTATCTTAGAGTATCAATGAATATGAGAACTATCTTTTGTATACTACTTTGTGTATTGACAACTAGCTTGCCAAATCAAGTTTTTGCTCAAAATAACCAGTATGATACATTAAGGGTGGAAGCCTATATCACACCAGAGGGAGATACCATTCCTCAATCTTGGTTGCCTACAGTGATGGTGAATGCTGTTCAAACAAATGCTTTAAAAAACTATTGGAAAAATTGGACAAGATTACGCAATGCAGTTTATGTGACTTATCCTTATGCTGTAACAGCAAGTAAAGTGATACGATCAGTGAACGCACAATTAGCCAATGTACAAGATGAAAAATTAAGAAAGCAGATTATTAAGTCTAGAGAAAAAGAATTGAAAAAGGATTTTGCAGATAAGGTGACCAATTTATCCGTATATCAAGGCAAGGTCCTTATGAAGTTAATCAATCGAGAAACTGGGAATAATTGCTACCAGTTAATTAAAGAATATAAAGGGGGATTGAATGCTGGAATATGGCAAACAGTTGCCTATGTCTTTGGAAGTAGCTTAAAGCAACCCTACAGCCCAAATGGGGATGACCAAGAGATTGAAAAATTGGTTTTAGAAGTGCAAAAAGTGTACGGCACTAAGGGATAATTTACAATACTAAAATGGGATAGGTTTTTGGGGCAGGTTTTTGTACCTTTACTCGAATAGATACTATCCTATGAGCGACGAAAAAAGTTTAAATTTTATTGAAGAAATTATTTCCCAAGACCTAGCATCTGGGAAACATAAAAGTATATTGACTAGGTTCCCTCCTGAGCCGAATGGTTATTTACATATTGGTCATGCAAAAAGTATTTGTTTAAATTTTGGTCTTGCTGAAACTTTTGGGGGAGCAACGAATTTAAGGTTTGATGATACCAATCCAGTGACAGAAGAGACTGAATATGTTGATAGCATTAAGGCCGACTTAAAATGGTTGGGCTTTAATTGGATCAAAGAATGTTATGCGTCTGATTATTTTGACCAATTGTATGCTTTTGCTGTACAATTAATCGAAAAAGGATTGGCTTATGTGGATGATAGTTCTGCCGAGGCAATTGCACAACAAAAAGGAACACCTACACAGCCTGGTACAGGAAATGCTTTTAGGGAAAGAAGTATCCAAGAGAACTTAGAACTATTTGCTGCAATGAAAGCGGGGAAGTACAATGATGGCGAAAAAGTGTTACGCGCTAAAATAGATTTAGCAAGCCCAAATATGCATATGCGTGATCCTTTGTTATATCGAATTAAAAAAGCACATCATCACCGCACAGGAGACCAATGGTGCATTTATCCAATGTATGATTTTGCCCATGGACAAAGTGACTCCATCGAAAATATTACCCATTCTATTTGTACCCTAGAGTTTATCCCACACAGGGCTTTGTATGATTGGTGTATCGAACAATTAGGTATTTTCCAATCGCATCAATATGAAATGGCGCGTTTGAATATGACTTATACGGTCATGAGTAAGCGTAAATTATTACAATTGGTGCAAGAAGGGCATGTACAAAGCTGGGATGATCCAAGAATGCCTACCATTAGTGGTATGCGCAGAAGAGGTTATACTGCAAAAAGTATTCGTGATTTCTGTGATCGTATAGGTGTGGCTAAAAGAGAAAATATTATTGACTTTAGCTTACTTGAATTTTGTGTTCGTGAGCATTTAAATAAAATTGCACAAAGAAGAATGGTGGTGACCGATCCTATTAAATTGATCATTACCAATTATGAGCAAGCCGAAGAATTATTAGATTCAGAAAACAATCCAGAAGATCCCAATGGTGGAACAAGACCTGTTCCATTTAGCAAAGAATTGTGGATTCAGGCCGATGATTTTATGGAGGAACCAACTAAAAAATATTTTAGATTAGGCCCTGGATTATCTGTAAGATTAAAGAGTGCATATATTATTGAGTGCGAAAGTTTTGATAAAGATGCCAACGGAAAAGTCACTACTGTGTATGCAAAATATTTTCCAAATTCTAAATCAGGTTCAGACACATCGGGTATTCATGTGAAAGGTACACTGCATTGGGTAAGTGCGAAGCATGCCATTCCGGTTGAATTAAACGAGTATGATCGTTTATTCAATGTGGAAGACCCAAGCAGTGCAGAAGGCGATTTTAAGTCTTATATCAATCCTCATTCTTTGCATACGGTAACCACAGCTTGGGGTGAACCAGCTTTATTAAATGATGCATTAGAAGATCGATTCCAGTTTTTAAGAAAGGGTTATTTTTATCAGGACACCAATAGTACAAAAGACAAGTTGGTATTCAATAGAACAGTGACCCTTAAAGATACTTGGGCTAAGGAGCAAAAAAAATAATTCAAACTGCAATGATGTTATTGGACTTGGAACAATTCAAAAGCCATTGGGCAACTACTTTTCCAGGTATCAGTACCCACAACACGCATTTTGTTATTGCAGTGAGTGGTGGCGTGGACAGCGTGGTGCTTGCAGCCTTGATGCAACAAATGGGTGCAAATTCTACTATCGCGCATGCTAATTTTCAATTAAGAGGAGATGAAAGTAATAGGGACGAAAGTTTTGTGCAAGCATTTGCCACAAAAATGGGTATACCTTTTTTGACAAAACGATTTGATACATTGGCTTTTGCGGAACAATATAAAATGGGTATCCAACAAGCCGCAAGGGAAATACGCTATGCTTGGTTTGAAAGCTTAATCAAGGAAATGGATCTACAATCGAAGACCAAAATCGTTTTACTTACAGCGCACCATGCAGATGACCAAGTGGAGACCGTGTTGATGCAATTTTTTAGGGGCACAGGGTTGCATGGATTGACTGGGATTCCAGCTATTAGAACGCATCAACAAAATCCACTCGCCACAGATCATATCGATTTAATTAGACCGCTACTGCCTTTTAGTAAAGCAAGCATCAAAGACTTTGCAAAATTTAATGGACTAGACTATGTAGAAGATAGTTCTAATTTAAAAAATGATTATACCAGAAATTTAATTCGCAATCAATTGATTCCACAGATGGAGACCATTTATCCAAATCTGAATCAACAAGTATTTGATACAATTTCCAGATTGAAAGAAGCAGAGACGGTTGTAGCTGCAACTGTTGCGGCTTATTGGAAAAAGCATATCCGTTTTCCTAAGGGGATACCTACCATTGAATTGACTTCATGGAATCAATTAAAAGGCAATGCCACTTACATTTGGGGATTGGTGCAGGCATATGGATTTAAAGCCACACAATTAAAAGAAATTCATAAAATAGCTGGAGCTAGTAAGGGTGCTTTTATTGCATCTAGTTCCCATCGCTTGATTAAATGGGATAACCAAATTCAAATTGTATCCAACCAAGAAGACAAAGTATTTGAGACCATTTCAAATGACCAACTGGTTGTAGATACCTTATTTGGAAAATTGCAATTGGAATGGATTGACAATATGGAAGCATTAAAAGTTGATACGAGTGCTAACATGGCCTATTTGGATGCGGAACAATTAAGCTGGCCTTTGTTAAATCGTTCTTGGGTTGCGACAGATTATTTTTATCCATTAGGTCTGCGTAAGAAAAAGAAACTCAATCATTTTTTAGGTAGCTTAAAATTAAGTCCAGCAATCAAGTCTAAAACAACCGTGCTTTGCTCGGATAGTAAAATCGCGTGGGTCGTAGGTCAAAGAATTGATGATCGATTCAAAATTACACCAAATACAAAACTTGTAGTTAAGATTACATTCCTAAGTAAATCCTAATCTGTTCAACAAAGCTTGCGACTACATTAAACTGTGCAATAAAGTAAGCTGCAACAATCAAGAATACAACTCCGTAAAGCGATCCCCATAGATGTGCACTATGATTGATTCCTCCTTGTCCTTGTTTTGCTAAATAAGCGGTAATCCCTAAATAGATTGGGCCAAATATAAATCCAGGAATGATGGGTGGTATAATGAAAAATCCAATTTGTATAGTTGGCATTAAAAAGATACCTGCAAATACAATGGCAGAAACTGCTCCAGATGCGCCTAAGCTATTATAATTGTAACGATCTTTTTGTTGAAGGTAAGTAGGAATTAAGCATACTGCTAATGCCGATAAGTATAAAAATAAATAAAGCAGCTTTCCATTTTGACCAAATAGCATATTAAAATATTGCTCTACATAATCTCCAAACATATAAAAGGAAAACATATTAAATGCTAAGTGCATAAAATCGGCGTGGATGAATCCACAGCTAATAAAACGATAATACTCATTGTCTCTACTTACAGAATAAGGATGAAAAATTAATTTGTCAATGATCTCTGCATTGTAAAATGCTAAGACGGATACAATGACTGTGACTACGGTGATATATAAAGTAATGCTCATTATTCGTGGTGGTATTTTTCGTTGGCTAAGATACTACAAGCGCGGTAGATTTGTTCGGCAAGAATGAGTCGAACCAGCATATGTGGAAAAACCAGTTCAGAAATGCTCCAGGTGAAATTGGCTCTTTCTTGTATTGTTTCATCCACACCATACGCGCCCCCAATTAAGAAAATAATTTTTTGTGCGCTTTGATTGGCTTTTTGTTGGATTAAATTGGCTAGTCCAGGGGAACTCAGCATTTTACCTTTTTCGTCTAATAGAATTAATACATCTGTTGGCGTGATTGCTTTTAATATGCTTGCGGCTTCGGCTTTTTTTATTTGAACAGGCTCGGTCAATTTGGATGGGAGAATCATTTGCCAGTCGATAGGGTAGTAATGCCCAATTCTTTTAGTGAATTGTTCTACGCCTTCTTTAATATAGGATTCGTTGGCTTTGCCAACGGTGTAGATGGAGAGTTTCATTTTATAATTTGTATTGCAAAATAAATGAAAGTACTGGGATTATGGTGAAATCGGATGGTTGCTTCGCAACATCCTCTTCGCATTGGTCTTGCCCAAAGCCTCGGATGGTTGCTTTGCAACATCCTTGCGCATTGGTCTTACCCAAAGCCCTTTAAAAACATCAGTGCCTGATGTTTTTGCTTTTTCGTGCTCATCCGCAAAATCAAGCAAGCTTGTTTCGCGTCTTCGCACGAAAAAGCCCGCACTGTTCGTGCGGGCTTTGTGACCCCGTCAGGATTCAAACCTGAAACCTTTTGATCCGTAGTCAAATACTCTATTCAGTTGAGCTACGGGGCCATTCCACTTACTAACCCAGATCAATAAGGGGTGCAAATATACCTCAAAATACCATTTTACCAAAGGAAAAGGGCAAATAATACCTATATGACCATCAATTAATAATGCCAGCGAACAAAAGCCTCCATTGCTGCGTATTTGGTTAAACCAAGGTTGGCATACAAATTAGCAGTGTTGGCGTTGCGAATCTCTGCTCTTTGCCAGAACTCTCTTGAATCAGTGCCTTGGAATGGGACACTGTCTTTTTGAGATTGGTGGATGAATATGCCAAAGCGTTTTTTCATAACCTGGTCTGGACTCATTGGAACGGCCATCTCTATTTCAGAAATATCCCATTCTTGCCAAGCACCTTTATACAACCAAACCCAACAGTCTTTCACCCAACTGTCACCGGCAGCTTTTAATCTACGCATACTTTCAAATACCACATCTAAACAAACTTTATGGGTACCATGTGGATCGGCTAAATCACCTGCGCAAAACACTTGGTGCGGTTGTATTTCGCGTAAAAGCGCCATGGTAATTTCAATATCTGATTCACTCAAAGGTTTTTTATCAATCATCCCTGTTTCATAAAATGGAAGATCCATGAAATGATAATTATTTTCTGAGATACCCACGTACCTACAAGTGGCTTTGGCTTCGCATCTTCTTATTAACCCTTTAATTGCTCTAATTTCTGCACTATCCAAATGGTTGGTTGCTTTGTTTGCTAAAAAGGCTCTAGCATTTGTAAGAATCTCTTGACTTTTATGATTATCTATTCCAAAGAGGTCTTCAAATCCAACTGCAAAGTCTAAAAAACGAGTAACAAACTCATCTGTTACGGCAATATTGCCACTGGTTTGATAGGCCACATGCACATCATGTCCTTGATCGTGTAAGCGCATAAAAGTGCCACCCATGCTAATGATGTCATCGTCTGGATGTGGAGAGAAGATCAATACTTTTTTACTATGTGGTTCACTTCGCTCAGGATGTGCAGGAATCACTGCATTTGGTTTTCCGCCAGGCCATCCAGTGATGGAATCACGCAACATATAAAACACCTGCAGATTAATATCGTACACCGATTCTTTAATCACTAACAAGTCTGATAAGCTATTCTCTTTATAATCATCAGAAGTTAAGCTTAAAACCGTTTTATTTAATTTCAATGCTAAATCAATCACCGCTTTTTTAATCATCTGTGGTGTCCAATCATTCGCGCCAGTCAACCAAGGAGATTTATGTCTTGTAAGTTCTGTTGCAGCTAATTCGTCAATCACAAAAGTGCAGTCATCATGGTTTTGTAAGACACTTGCAGGTATTTGTTCCGTGATAGTTCCTTCCACAGCTTTCGCAACAATATCAGCTTTGTTACTCCAAGCAAGTAACACAATTTTTTTTGCTTTCATGATACTGCTAATACCTACTGTGATGGCTAGTTTCGGCACTTTATTTAAATCATGCCATTCGTATACATTGGCTAGTCTTGTTAATTGATCTAAATGAATCACCCTTGTTTTAGAGTGAAAACTAGAGCCAGGTTCATTGAAACCAATATGCCCATTTTTACCAATGCCTAATAATTGTAAATCAATTCCTCCTAATTTTTCGATGGCTTGTTCGTAAGCAACACATTTTTCTTTCAATTCCTCCATACTCCATTCAGAACTAGGCAAGTGAATATTTTTTGGATCAATATCTACATGATTGAATAAATGACGATGCATAAAACTCCAATAACTTTGATAGGCATCTCTTGGAATAGGGTAGTATTCATCCAAATTAACAGTAATTACATTCTTAAAACTAAGACCTTCTTCCTTATGTAATCTTACTAATTCTTTATACAATAAAATAGGAGTAGCACCTGTCGCCATGCCCAAAACACATGGTAGGCCTTGTGCTTGTTTTTCTTTAATTAATTTTGCAATTTGAGC
>CAMAQL010000001.1 GCA_945860605.1 Chitinophaga pinensis | reverse complement strand
TATTTAATTGCCTTCAAATTCATTTGCAAGAAACTAGCAGCACCCATGTTCAATGGTTCTTCTTGTACCCAGAACCAAATTGCTTTACCATATTTTTGGTGCAATGCGGTAAGCTGTTGAACAGGCAATGGATACAATTGTTCTATACGAACAATAGCGATATCTGTTCTTTGTTCTGTTTTTTGACGCTCTGCCATTTCGTAATAAATTTTACCAGAACAGAACAATACTTTTTTAACCTCCTCTACTTTTTGAATAAAAGTATCATCAATCACTTCTTTGAATCCACCATTTGTCAAATCAGCCATCGGACTAAATGTGGCCGGGCTTCTTAAATTCGCTTTGGGAGAGAAGTTAATCATTGGTTTTCTGAATGACCAAGTTAATTGTCTTCTCAATGCATGGAATAAATTTGCAGCAGTGGTCACATTGGTGATGATCATATTGTGCTCTGCACATAATTGTAAGTAACGCTCCAATCTTGCACTGCTATGTTCTGGCCCCTGCCCTTCGTATCCATGTGGCAATAACATGACTACCCCATTTTGACGTTGCCATTTTTGTTCACCAGCTGCAATGAATTGGTCGATGATAGTTTGCGCACCATTTGAGAAATCACCAAACTGTGCTTCCCAAACTACCAATGCATCCACATTGGCTAACGCATAGCCATATTCAAATCCAAGTACACCATATTCGCTCAATAATGAGTTGTAAATTCTAAATGGTTGTTGTCCTTCTGCAACATGATTCAAGCGATTGAATTGTTCGTTGGTATTTTCATCTACTAAAACAGCATGACGATGACTAAATGTACCACGCTTCACATCCTGTCCACTCATACGAACCGTCTTGCCTTCTGCTAATAAAGAAGCATAAGCCATTAATTCACCAGTCGCCCAATCTATCTTTTTTTCTGTCTCGTATAATTTAATTTTCTCTTGAATTAATTTGTCCACTTTTTTCAATGGCGTAAAACTAGATGGCCATTTCATTAGTGCATCAAAAATAGATTTCGCTTTATCAGCAGTAATGGATGTATCAGGTGAACTAATAAAATCTTCGTTCGTTGCTTTTCGCATTGCTTTCCATGCCAATTCTGGTGCTTGGTATTTATAGGGCAATGGATGTTGTTTCACCTCATCTAATCTTGCTTGAAGATCGGACCAGAATTTCTTTTCCATTTCCTTTGCTAATTCCTGTGCACTTGCCTCCCCATTTTGTAAAAGAAATTCAGCATAAGTTTCTCTTGGATTCTTATGTTGCTCAATCAAGCTATACAATTGAGGTTGTGTATACTTTGGATCATCTCCTTCATTGTGGCCGTGTTTTCTGTAACAAACCATGTCAATGAAAATATCGTTCTTAAATAAATGCCTGTAAGTTGTTGCAATCTGCACCGCTTTCACCACTGCTTCGGCATCATCTCCATTCACATGTATCACTGGTGCTTGAACCATTGCAGCAATGGAGGTACAATAGTTCGCACTTCTTGCATCATCAAAATCTGTTGTGAATCCAATTTGATTGTTAATTACAAAGTGGATCGTACCACCAGTCTTATAACCATTCAATTGGCACATCTGTAAAATTTCATACACAATACCTTGTCCTGCGACTGAGGCATCTCCATGAATAAGAATTGGTAATATTTTGGATACATCAGAGTTATACAATACATCCGATTTAGCTCTAGCAAATCCTAAAACAACTGGATCTACTGCTTCTAAATGCGATGGATTAGGCATTAATTTTAGATTCACTTTTTTATTACTGAAAGTGTTCACTTCAGAGGAAAAGCCCATATGGTATTTCACATCACCACTACCCATGGTTTGATCCAACACTGCAGTACCTTCAAATTCACTAAAAATTTCTTCGTAGGTTTTACCCATGATATTTGCTAGCACATTCAATCTTCCACGATGTGCCATACCAATCACCACTTCTTCTACACCATGCTCTGCTGCAGTATTAATGATTGCATCCAATGCAGCAATCGTAGACTCACCGCCTTCCAATGAGAAACGCTTTTGTCCAATGTATTTTGTGTGTAAGAATTTTTCAAAAATCACCCCTTGGTTTAATTTTTCAAGGATGTGTTTTTTTTGATTTAAAGGAATTGGCTGAGCAAATTTATTTTCAAACTCATCGGTTAACCAATCGATTACTTTTTGATCAGAGATATATTTAAACTCAATGCCTAAACTGTGCGCATAAGTTTTTTGCAAATGTGTAAGAATATTTTTTAAGGTAGTTGCACCTAAGCCAATAATGGATCCTACTTGAAATGTTTTATCTAAATCTGCCTCTGTCAATTCAAAGCATGATAAATCTAAATTAGCCCCTCTGTCTTTTCGCGTACGAATAGGATTGGTCGTTGCAATTAAATGTCCCTTATTTCTATAACCCAATATCAAACGGTAGACTTTGATTTCATTCGCCCAATCCGAACTTAGACTGGATACAGAGGAGGGTGCGCTTTGTCCTGGTGCTGCTGTCCCGTTTTGTAAGGCAAAATCGAAACCTTCAAAAAACTTAATGATATCTGGGTCTACTGATGCTGGATCAGTTAAAAATTGTTGGTACAAACCTTCTATAAAGGCTGGATGGGAATTGGTGATGTAGGTGAAATCCTTCATTATATATCCTTTCGTTTATTTGTCGAACAAGGTTCACAAATATCGGTTTAAATCATTGATTAATAAAGTAAAATGCGCTAAAAATATCGGTAAAATTTTGATCAACTACCCCCATATTTTGTGCGATTTTGGAGATATTGCTTCATTTATACGCAAATAGGTCTAAAAAGTGATTTTAGATTCATTTTAACTAATTGATTTTCAATGATTTAAACTCAAGTTTTATTTTTTTTAATTTTAATTTTTAATATTTGCACAAGTCCCTTACCTTTGCCCTCCTGAAAATTAATTAGTACATGGCAAATCATTCGGCTACAAAAAAAGATGTAAGACAAGCAACTAAACGTCGCGATAGAAACCGTTATTATGGTAAAACTACTCGTAACGCTATTCGTGATTTAAAGACAATAGAAGAGCAAAAAGCTTACGACGAGAAGTTACCTACAATCGTTTCTCAAATTGATAAATTAGCAAAGCGTGGCATTATCCACAAAAACAAAGCTGCTAATTTAAAGAGCAAACTAGCTAAGCACGTTGCTGTAAAGCAAGTGGTTAAGAAAAAGTAATCGAACACGCTTGAAAGCGTCTAGAATTCATATTGAAATCCTGCCCTAAAAGGCGGGATTTTTTTGTCCCCACCCTATGTGAAATACTCCCTTTCATAGACATCTATTTTCATTGTATCTTCGCCTTATGACTGAAAAAATATTAATCCTAGATTTTGGTAGCCAATACACTCAGTTAATTGCAAGAGCAGTTAGAGAGGCCAATGTGTATTGTGAAATTCAACCCTTTCATAACGCAATCGTCTTTGATGAACATTTAAAAGGGGTGATTTTAAGTGGCTCTCCTGCCAGTGTGAACGAAGATGAGGCACCTAATGTAGATATTCAAGCTATTTTAGCCAAACTTCCCCTTTTAACCATTTGTTATGGTGCTCAATTGAGTGCTAAGAACTTTGGGGGAAAAGTAGAAAAGTCCAACAAACGCGAATATGGTCGTGCCCAATTGCGTATCAAAAAGGCCGATATCATTTTCAAAAATATTGCAGACAATAGCCAGGTATGGATGAGTCATAGTGACTCCATTACTGTCTTACCCGAAAATTTTGAACTATTGGCCGATACCGAGAGTATCCCTGTAGCCGGTTTTAGAAAAATAGCAGATCAAGGACATAGCTTACACGGATTCCAATTTCACCCAGAAGTCTATCATTCATCGGAAGGAAAGACCATGATTCGTAATTTCTTGGTAGAAATATGTGGATGTAAACAAAACTGGACCCCAGCTTCTTTTGTCAATGAAACGGTAGCGCAGTTAAAAGAACAGATTGGAGATGGTCATGTGATTATGGCATTGAGTGGCGGTGTGGACAGTACCGTTGCTGCCACCTTAATTCATAAAGCCATTGGGAATCGCCTTCATGGTATTTTTGTAGACAATGGGGTTTTAAGAAAGGATGAGTTCCAGCAGGTGCTAGACATGTACGGTAAAATTGGATTGAATGTAAAAGGCATCGATGCAAAAAATATGTTCTATGATGGCCTTGCAGGTAAATCCGACCCCGAAGAAAAGCGTAAAATCATAGGAAAACTATTTATAGATGTATTTCAAGTAGAAGCTTCTAATATGTTGGAAGCTAAGTTTTTAGGTCAAGGAACAATTTATCCAGACGTCATTGAAAGCGTAAGCGTTCATGGACCATCTCAAACCATTAAGTCACACCATAATGTAGGCGGTTTACCTGACACCCTGCACCTTAAATTAGTGGAGCCTCTTCGTAGTTTATTCAAGGATGAGGTTCGAAAAGTGGGCCTTGAATTAGGCATCCCTGCCGATATGATTCAAAGACATCCTTTCCCAGGACCAGGTTTGGCTATCCGTATATTAGGTGAGATTACACCTGAAAAAGTAGATCTGCTGCAAAGAGCAGACGAGATATATATTAATGGACTAAAAGAATTTGGCTTATATGATAAGGTTTGGCAAGCAGGTACCATCCTTTTACCTGTAAAAAGTGTAGGAGTGATGGGTGATGAACGTACCTACGAGTTTACTGTAGCACTCAGAGCAGTAACTTCTGTGGACGGAATGACGGCAGACTGGGCACACCTACCTTATGAATTCTTGGCGCATATGAGCAACTCCATCATCAACCAAGTAAGAGGCATCAACAGGGTTGTCTACGACATTAGTAGTAAGCCTCCTGCAACGATTGAGTGGGAGTAATTAAGCCTAAACGATAAGCTTTTAGCTAGCCTTTAGTTCAATTTCTTCTGAATAGAGGTAATTTGATCCTGTAATGTATTCACCACACCAGCTAGTTGATCTACATTCCACATAGGTTGTGCCCCTGCTTTATGTATGATATAGACCGCCTTCCAAACCTCTACTATATCTTTACTATTTACTTGATATGGCTCGTATAAAGGATTGTCACTCAACAAAGTAAGCTTCTCTCCAATTGAATTTACTGAACGATCGTCGTTGGTTATGATGCGCTTGTACACCACGCCGTCTGTATTCGAAATAACGATATAGGTATTGCTACTTTTCACATCTTTTAGACTGGCAACACGCTCACCAACAATTACACTTCCACTTGGAGTTGGTAACATACTGTCTCCAACAATTTCAAATGCGCGGTATTCCCCTGGAGCCAACATAGGCAAGGTGAATGTATTTAGCTCATCAATGAATTCTGGGTCAGCATAACCAGCCAAATAGCCTGCAGCCGCTTTTACTGGTACAAATGAAACAATTGCTGCACTAATTGAAGTATCTGTTTTAAGTGAACGACGGCGCTCTAAATAAGAACCTCCCATATTATAGCCCTGGTTCAAGTCAAACTCCTCCATCTGAGAAAGATCTTGGAATAAGAATACTTCTAAACTAATATTAAACAAGGCGCAAATGGCTTCCTGTACTTCTAACCTTGGTTCTGCCCTGCCTTCCTCATAAGCGCCCACTAGAGATCGCTTAATTTGAAGTTGGTTGGCTAACTCCTCTTGAGTCCAATCACGTTGCTTTCTGATGAATTTTAAATTCTTACCTGCGTATGACATAACTAATAATTTTAGTGCAATTTACTAATTATTTTAGTTTTTCCAAATTTATTTAGCAATTTCTTTTTTTGAGGCCATTCCCCTTCTTGGTAACTTGCAGCATGGCTAAAGTTAAAAAGGAACAACCCGTTATATTAATTACGAACGATGATAGTATCGGTGCCCCTGGCATCCACGCACTGGTAAAGGCCGTTCAAGGATTAGGTAAAGTAGTGGTGGTGGCTCCAGATAAACCCCAGAGTGGGATGGGTCATGCCATTACACTAGGCCAGCATTTAAGATTGACCAAAGTGCATTGGGAAGATGATCCTCAAGTAGAAGCTTATTCTTGCAGTGGCACGCCTGTTGACTGTGTAAAATTAGCAGTAGACAAAGTACTACATCGTAAACCAACTATTTGTTTGAGTGGTATCAACCACGGCGCAAACCATTCCATTAATGTGATTTATTCTGGAACGATGTCTGCAGCTTTAGAAGCCTCCATTGAAAGTATTCCTAGTATTGGATTTAGTTTATTAGACCTTGGCATTGATGCCGATTTTTCAGCTGCGAGCTATTATGCGCGTATGATTGTAGAACATGTGTTGGCAGATAAAAAATTAGATAAACACTTATGCTTGAATGTAAATATTCCTAAAGTAGCGACCAAGATGATTAAAGGCATTAAGATTTGCAAACAAGCTTATGCTAAATATGATGAGAAATTTGTAGAGCGCACAGATCCTCATGGTAAAAAATATTACTGGCTTACAGGTGAATTTGTGAACTTTGATAAGTCAAAAGAAACCGATGTATGGGCACTTAAAAATAATTACGTGAGTGTGGTGCCTGTTCAATTTGATTTGACCAATCATGCACTAAAAGCGCAATTAAGTAAAAAATGGAAATGGTAAAACAATGCAATTAGAGAAAGACAATTATATCATTGGCGTACTCATTGGTCTAGCACTACCCTTCTTAGGTTTTGCAGGATTCTACCAGTGGAAGTTTAGCATGGTGCCATTGGACACCTTTATAGACTTATTAGCAAGTCAAAAATCCATCCTGTCTGCCATGATTAGTGTATCACTTTTATTAAACGCAGCTGCATTGACTTTATTTTTCCAAAAGCAAATTGATAAGACCGCGAAAGGCATATTTTTTACCACCTGTGTTTATGCAATAGTAGCGATTGCAGTTAAATGGTTTTTATAGATGAAATATTATATCATAGCTGGCGAAGCTAGCGGCGACTTACACGGATCCAATTTAATCAAAGCCATTTTAAAAAATGACCCTACTGCAAGCATACAATGTTGGGGAGGAGATTTGATGCAATCAGCTGGAGGACATCTTGTGAAACATTATCGCAGTCTAGCTTTCATGGGATTTGTAGAAGTGCTAATGAATTTAAGCACCATCTTATCCAATATCGCATTCTGTAAAAAAGATATCACCGAATTTGAACCAGACGTTTTAATATGCATCGATTATCCTGGCTTTAATTTACGTATTGCAAAATGGGCTAAAAAAAATGGGATGAAAGTGGTGTATTTTATTGCACCACAAGTATGGGCATGGAAAGAAAACAGGGTGCCTGCCATGCGCGCATCGATTGACCGTTTATTATGCATCCTCCCTTTTGAAAAAAAATATTTTAAAGATAGATGGGATTGGGAGGTAGATTATATTGGACATCCATTGATGGAAGTGTTGGATGCACTTGAACCATTAGCAAATCCCATTCCTTTATTACAAGGCCAAGCTTTGATTGCATTATTACCTGGTAGTCGTAAGCAAGAGATTCAAAAAAAGTTACCTATTATGCTTTCTGTTGCGAAGGCATTTCCTAATGAACATTTTGTTGTCGCGCAAGCACCCGGTATTGATTCTACTTGGTTTAACACACTTATTCCTAATTTACCCAATGTACATGTAGTAGCTGCAAATACTTACGCCATTTTACAACATAGTAAAGCCGCATTGGTTACAAGTGGCACAGCCACTTTAGAAACTGCATTGTTAAATGTGCCAGAAATTGTTTGTTATAAAGGCAACCCAATTACTTTAGCATTAGCTAAACGCTTTGTCAAAATTAAATTTATCGCATTGGTGAATTTAATCATGGACAAGGAAGTGGTGAAGGAATTGATTCAAGAAGAACTAACCACTAGTAATTTATCCATCGAATTGAAAAAATTATTAGAAGACCCTGCAAGACAAGCTGCTATCAAAGCAGATTATGCGGCGCTGAAGCAAGCATTGACCACCGGACACAAAGCCACAGAAGTTGCTGCTGACATTATTCAAGTCACACTGAATAAAAATTAAATTTTAGCGCCCCTTTACACTGCACAATTTTATTTAAAAAGCGGCAGGATAAATACCCTAAATAAAGTAAATAGGATAGCGAAAATAAAAATCAGTAATGAAATACGATTCATGCCATGCATGTATTTCATCCATTGCGTCCTAGGTTGATTAGGATCTCTTTTCTTAATGAATAAGTACTCTCCAAATTGTCTTAAAATACCCATAGTCAAATTTATTTATTGTATTGTTTGAAAGATTAAATTAAGCTAGTAAGCCAAGCTTTTAAATGAGTTGTAATTTGTGCAGTTTCAATAATGAATCCATCATGACCATACATAGAGTCTATTGCCACTAAAGAAGCATTTGGCATATGTGCTTCCATGAATTTTTGTTCGGTCAATGGACATAAAATATCACTATTGATTCCAATGATTAAAGTTGGTGTTTGTATGGATGACAAGGTCGCCTTTAAATCTCCCCCGCGACCTCGGGCAATATGATGACTATCCATCGACTTTGTGAGTAACCAATAACTATATGCGTTAAATCGATTCACTAATTTATCTCCCTGATAATTGATATAAGACGCTGCTTTTAAATCATCTATTTTTTCAGCATCTGCATCGGTTTGTTTTTCTTTGAAGATGTCATAGTTACGGTAGGTCAAGATCCCTATTGCTCTTGCCGCTTTCAATCCTTTTGCGCCTGCATTTGGCTTAGTTTCCTTCCATGTTAGATCCGCTTCAATCGCTAATCTTTGTGCCGTATGTATTGCAATCGCCCAAGCACTTTCAGCAGCGGTTGTGGCAATCAAAAACATTTTCTGAATCACAGTAGGCTCCATGATAGCCCATTCTAAAGCTTGGTATCCGCCCATGCTTCCTCCTAATAAAAGGTCGATGGATTCGATCCCTAAATGTTGTCTCAATAAAATATTTGCCTTCACCATATCTCGAATGGTGATCATTGGAAATTGATCTGTTTGGGTGGATCCATAACACGACCCTATGATATTCGCGCAGACAATAAAGTAATCGTTTGAATTAATAATAGATCCTTCGCCTACCAATCCTTTCCACCAATCAGCTACATCCGAATTGGCTGTGAGGGCATGACAAACCCAGGCTACTTTTTTACCAGGCGTATATTCCCCATAAAAATGATAGGCTATTTTAAGCTTTGGCAAACTAATCCCAGATTCAAGGGTAAAAGGTTGATGGTATTTATAGATGACTGGGTCCATTTTATCGCTTTCTTGTGCTAACTAAGTGGCTATTTGAATTACCTTTGTAAAGGTACAATATTTATAATTCCTATTCACGACACAAATTAACCAAATGGCAACGATCACACTTAAGCGCACCGATAACGATTATCAATTTCAAACTATTGACGAAGCCGGTCAGGTGATGACAATGGATATTCCAGAGGACCAAGGTGGTCATGGTAATGGTGTAAGACCAATGCAAGCTTTATTGAGTGCTTTAGGTGGGTGTAGCGGTGTAGATTTGGTGATGATTTTAAATAAACAGAAAGAAACCATTGAGCATTATGAAATGGAAATTAGTGGAGAACGTGCAGAACATAAAGAGCCTGCTTTATGGGAAACAATTCATATTGTATTTAAATTAAAAGGTTCTATGACAAAAGAAAAAGCTGAGAAAGCATGTGCTTTGTCTATTGATAAATATTGTTCAGTGGCTGCCACTTTAAGAGCAGCTGGGGCAGTGATCACTTGGGAGGTTGTTATTTTATAATTTTTTATTGCGCATTCATGAAACACGATCAGTCTAAATTAATTCGTACACAAATTGAAAGAACTTCAGAGGGTGAACATTCCAGCCCTTTGTATTTAACTAGTAGTTTTTGTTTTGATGAAGCAGAGACTATGCGCGCTGCTTTTGCAGACGAAACGGATGCGAATATTTATAGTCGTTTCTCTAACCCGAATGTGCAAGAATTTATAGATCGTTTGGCAGTGCTGGAACATGCAGAAGCAGGCTTTGCTACAGCGAGTGGCATGAGCGCCGTCTTTGGTTCTTTCATGGCCTTATTAAAAAAAGGAGACCATCTTTTATCTTGTAATGCTGTTTTTGGTAGCACCCATAATGTGGTGACTAAATACCTACCAAAATACGGAATGGAATATAGTTATGTATCCGCAAATGCGACTGCTGCTGAATGGGAAGCTGCGATACAACCCAACACAAAAATGATTTATTTAGAAACACCTACTAATCCTGGATTAGAAGTGTTAGATATCGCTATGATTAGTGCGATAGCAAAAAAACATCATGTTATTTTAAACGTTGATAATTGTTTTGCCACTCCTATTGGCCAAACACCCATTGATCTTGGCGCAGACCTTGTGGTACATTCTGCTACGAAATGGATTGATGGACAAGGACGTGTATTGGGTGGTGCAGTAGTCGGTAGAAAAGATTTGATTCATGAAATTTATTTATTCTGCAGAAATACAGGGCCATCTCTATCCCCTTTCAATGCATGGATATTAAGTAAGAGTTTGGAAACTTTAGAAGTTCGAATGGAAAGGCATTGCAAGTCGGCTTTTTCGATTGCACAAAAATTAGAAGGCCATGCAAAAATTAATTTTGTAAAGTATCCTTTCCTTAAATCCCATCCACAGCATGCTATTGCCATCAAGCAAATGAAAGATGGTGGCGGTATAGTTTGCTTTGAATTAAAAGGTGGATTGGAAGCAGGACAACAATTTTTAAACCATTTAAAAATGCTTTCCTTAACTGCCAATCTTGGAGATAGCAGAAGTATCGCTTCGCACCCAGCAAGTACCACCCATTCTAAACTTTCCGAAGCAGAAAGACAAGCCCTTGCAATTACCCCAGGATTGATTAGAATTTCAGTAGGCTTAGAACATGAGGAAGATATTTTAAACGATATCCTACAAGCACTGGACGCCTAAAACATCGCTACAAAATACTTTAGTGCCCTGCTCACAACCATGAGTGGGGTATTTTTTTGCTGTTCATTGTGTCCTTTTTACAATTTAGTTTGTATATTGAATACGCTTAAAATTCTAATGATTTAAAAAACAACCTATGAAATTAAAAACAGGTGTATTGCTCTCTTTAATGATGTTTCTCCAATATTATATTTGGGGTGCTTGGTACGTAACAATGGGCACTTATATGGGTGAAAAATTAGGTGCATCAGGTGTAGCCATTGGTGCAGCTTATGGTGCTGGTGCAATTGCTACTATCATCTCTCCTTTCTTTGTAGGCATGATTGCGGATCGCTTTTTTGCTGCTCAAAAAATTATGGGTGTACTGCATATTGTTGGTGCCGCTTTACTTTTTTATGCAACCAAAGTTGATAATAATAGTTTTTATTGGGTGATTCTTGTTTACTCTTTATTATACATGCCTACGATTGCTTTAAGTAATAGTGTCGCATTTGCACAAATGACAGATCCAGGAAAACAATTCCCTTGGATTCGCGTTTTTGGAACCTTAGGTTGGATTGCCGCTGGTTTAGTGATTAGTCAATTAGGTATTGAAAAAACGGAGGGTACTTTTATTGTTGCTGCTGGTATTTCTGCAGCTTTAGGATTATTGAGTTTTATTTTACCAAATACACCTCCAAAAGCAGCAGGTACTCCTTCCTCAATGGGTGCTATTTTAGGGAAAGACGCTTTTGTATTATTGAAAAATAAATCTTTCTTAATCTTCTTTATCTCGGCTATCGCAATTTGTATTCCTTTATCATTTTACTATGGATTTGCAAATTCTTTCTTAAATGAAATTGGTTTAGATAATGCAGCTGGGAAAATGACGATGGGTCAAATGTCAGAAGCCATTTTTATATTAGCGATCCCATTCTTATTCAATAAAATTGGCGTTAAGAATATGTTGATTTTTGGAATCTCTGCATGGGTATTGCGTTATGTTTGTTTTGCCTACGGTAATATGGATGCAAGTTGGATGTTATATGCTGGTATTATTCTACATGGTATTTGCTATGACTTCTTCTTTGTGACAGGTTATATGTACACAGAAAAAAAGGCAGGTGAAAATATCAAGAATGCAGCGCAAGGTTTATTTACTTTTGCCACTTATGGCGTAGGCATGTTTATTGGAACCAACTACAGCGGATTTGTTGTAGAGCAAAATAAATTAGCAGATGCCACTGGCCATAACTGGACTAGTGTCTGGTTAACTCCAGCAGCAATTGCGGGGGCTGTATTGATTGCCTTTATCTTATTCTTTAAAGAGAAAAAAGAAATAGCAGCTGCTTAACTCAATATTTTAAAAGCCTATCCCCTGGGGTAGGCTTTTTTATTTATATTATTTAATTATATTTTTTCATTCTTCATTCTATCAATTATGAGAATCGCAATGTTAGGCGCAGGGTTTATAGGCCGTTTTTATGCAGATGCATTACAAGGCTACAGAAGTAAAGACAAAGTGGTAAGTATTTATGCACGCCGTGAAGAGTCAGCTAAAAAATTTGGAGCTGATTACAACTGTGCTCACTGGACTACCGAAATGGAGGAAGCCATTGCGCATCCAGATGTAGATATTGTTTGCATCTCTTTGCCAAATAATTTACACGAAGCTGCTGTGATGATGTGTTGTAAATATAAAAAAGCAGTTATGACCACTAAGCCACTAGGCCGAAATGGTGCAGAAGCAAAACGCATGTTGATTGCAGTAGAAGAAGCTGGCATATTTAATGGTTATTTAGAAGATCTTGTATATACGCCTAAATTTATCAAAGCCAACCAAAGCGTGAAGGAAGGCGCATTGGGTCGTGTATTGTGGGCTAAGTCACGCGAAACACATCCTGGCCCGCATAGTGAATGGTTCTGGGACATTGAGCAAGCAGGCGGTGGATGTATTTTAGATTTAGGTTGTCATTGCGTGGAGATATCAAGATCTTATATTGGCAAGGATATCAAACCAATCGAAGTCATGTGTTGGGCAGATACACAAGTCAAACCAATTGAGGCCGAAGATCATGCGATAGGATTAGTAAAATATGAGAACGGTGCGATTGGACAATTTGAAGTGAGTTGGACTTTTAGAGGAGGCTTAGATTTAAGAGACGAAGTGATGGGTACAGAAGGCACCATTTGGATCAATAGTTTTTTAAGAACAGGCTTTGAGATGTTTACCACAGGTAAAGGTGGTGACTATATTGCAGAAAAAGCAGAGAGTGAAAGGGGTTGGTTATTCCCTGTTGGCGATGAATTGAATGAACTTGGATATAACCATATGTTCATGGACATGTTCAACTCCATCGAAAAAGGTGTGGCACCAAAAGAAACATTTTACGATGGCTATGTGGTGAATTGTATTTTAGACGCTGCTTATAAATCGGCTAAAACAAAATTATGGGAACCTGTTCAATTAGATTTTTGGAGAGGTAAAACTGGGTTAACTAAAGAAAGTCATTTAGTCGAATATGATGCGGACCATTATTTAGTGAAGGAAGAAATGACCCACTATGGTGCAAAGAAATTAATCTTGAAGCATAAGACGACTGGAAAAATAACTGAACAAACAATTAATTAATCTATTGGTGACTGCTAGTTTATGTCTACAAGAAATGTACTTCCCTATCATTTAAAACAGCTACTTGAAAAAGGTGAAGATCAGTTTCAGTCTGGTATCTCTGTAGACTGTGTGATCTTTGGATTTCATGAACATCAACTTAAAATCTTATTACTGAAAGTTGATACTGTACATAAATGGGCATTGCCAGGTGGTTTTATTAAAAAAACAGAGCACATCGAAGAAGCGGCTTATAGAGTATTACAAGAAAGAACAGGTGTTAAAGATATTTTCCTTCAGCAATTTTATGTTTTTGGTGCTCCTGATAGAGCTGATGCAAGTATACATCAGAAAAGATATCAAAGCTTTGGGATTAAAATACCTAAAAACAACTGGCTGATACAAAGATTCATCACTGTTGGGTTTTATGCATTAGTCGATTTTAATGAAGTTAAAATTCAACCATCAGAACAAGAAGCACAATGGCAATGGATGGATATCGAATACTTAAATGGATTAATGATGGACCATGCAGCTATAGTTCAAAAAGCTTTGGAAACACTTAGAACTCAATTAGCCTACCTCCCTATTGGTAAAAACTTATTGCCAAAAAAATTCACGATGCCTGAATTACAGAAATTATACGAAACGATCCTAAATGAAAAATTAGATCGTCGAAATTTTCAACGCAAATTACTGAGCTTTGGTATTTTAAACCGATTGACAGAGACCAAAAAAGGGGGCGCGCATAAAGCAGCCTACTTATACACTTTCAACGAGAAAAAATACCAAAAAGCGCTTAAAGACGGCTTATATGGTAGTTGGTAAATGATAGCCTTATTATATACAATGAAATGGCCTAAAAAATGGTAAGTTTAGGTATGCAAAGCTTGGAGAATCATTTTCATATTCATTTACTAGGAGATCATGCCATCTTAATTAAATTAAGTAAGGGCTTGAATGGGGGGATTGATCGGGATTTGCTTGCCCTTGCAGAATTTATAAAAGAACAAAAAATACAAGGGATCAAGGATATTATATTAGCTTATGATAATTTAACCTTGGTGTATGATATCCTTGATTTTGATTCCAACCCCTATTTATTCGTCAATCAGTTAGTCGCGAATTTTATTGCTGATGCTTCAAATCACAATGCACTCAACAGCGCAAGTAGGTTAATCAAAGTACCTGTTTGTTATGACCTAAGTTTAGGGATTGATTTAGAAGCTGCTGCAAAAATTGCTAACTGTAATATTGAGGCGCTGATTCAAGAACATACAGCGCATATCTATACCGTGTATTGTCTCGGTTTTTTACCGGGCTTTGCCTATATGGGTGACGTTCCTAAGAAAATACAATTACCAAGACATCCACAGCCAAGAGCTACAGTAATTGCAGGTAGTGTGGGCATTGCAGGAAAACAAACAGGCATCTATCCAACAGACTCTCCAGGTGGTTGGCAGATTATTGGGCGTACACCTATAAAAATATTTGACAAAATAAAACTCTCCCTTTTCAAAGCTGGAGATCAAGTAAAATTTAATCCCATTGACTTGGTATTGTTTCATGAATTAAACAACCAAGAAGATGTCCATTAAAATCATTAAAAAAGGTTTATCCGATCGCATTGTTGATCAAGGGAGGTTTGGTTTCCAAGATCTTGGCATTCAGCCATCTGGACCCATGGACTTTTTATCCGCCCAATTGGCAAATATCATTTTAGGTAATGCGTTGAATCATCCTGTTTTTGAATTGCATTTCCCGGCTTCCACTTTTGAATTTCAAGAGCCCATGTTTATTTGTATTAGTGGTGCAAATTTTGTGCCGGTAATCAATGAGAAAAGCATTGCCCTTAATACTCCTATTCAAGTGTACCCTAAAGACCAACTTAGTTTTCTACAACCACTAGAAGGTCGCACTGCCTATATCGCTTTTAAAGGCGAGTTGGATGTAAATAAAAAATGGTTAAATAGTTATACTAGTTTCCAAACCACTTTAAACAAGGAGGATCATTTTTCTATAAAGCCTACTCCTCTCTCTGATGAATCAGTCAATTCAATTGAACATGATTTAGTACAACAAGTTCAAAAGTCGTTATTTAACGAACATGAAATTAGATTTATTCCCGGACCAGCCTGGAATGATTTAACACCTGCCTCCATTCAAGTATTGATGCAACAGTCATTTACGATTGATGCAAAATCAAATCGAATGGGTTTTTTATTGGAAGGGACGCCTATCCATTTAACTGAGTCAAAACAATATGTTTCAAGTGCAGTCACAATGGGCACTTTACAATTGTTACCCAATGGTCAAATCATCGTCTTAATGGCTGATCATCAAACCATTGGAGGTTATGCCAATTTGGGTCAAATAATTTTGGTAGATTTACCTAGGCTTGCACAATTAAATAACCATAGTCATTTTAAGTTAAGCATCACCAATGTTCAAACAGCCCATCAACTTTATCGATCAATACAGTCCTGGTTTATCCATTGACATTAATTGTGATATGGGAGAAGGTATGCAAAACGATGCCTTCTTAATGCCCTATATTAGTAGTGCAAATATTGCATGTGGGTATCACGCTGGGGATGAAGCTACCATTAAAAGAACTATCGAATTAGCTTTAGAAAACAATGTGGCTATTGGCGCTCATCCAAGCTACCATGATCGAGAAAATTTTGGGAGACTTACTCAACCTCTTGCTTTAGTTGAACTCGCTGAACTAATAAGTGATCAAATATATTTATTTGAAAAAATCACCAACCAGATGGGTTGCAAGATTCATCATATAAAATTGCATGGTGCTTTGTACAATGATTGTGCAATAGATGCTTTATCAAGTAAGATTGTAGCACAAACAATACAAGCCATTGATCCTTCCATCATGTTGTATGGATTGAGTGGAAGTGATATGATAAAAGAAGCAAAAGCAATTGGCTTACAAACTGCACAAGAAGCTTTTGCAGATAGAACCTACCAGTCAAACGGACAATTAACACCAAGATACTTGGATCATGCACTCATCACAGATCCAATTGAATCTGCAAAGCAAGTCTTATCAATGGTGTTGGATCAAGAGATAAAGACAGTTGACGGAACCATGATTGCAGTCAACGCAGAAACAATTTGTATTCATGGAGATCATGAAGCAGCAGTTGAAATCGCAAAACACTTATTCAGTACATTACAACAATACCAGATTGAAATCAAACAACCCTAATTCAAAAGCGACACTACCCTCTTTAACTGGAATAAGTTTAGGTGCCGCTTTTTTAATGGCCAATTCATCTATTGGACCCGGTTTTCTAACTCAAACTTCATTTTACACAGAACAACTACTTACTAGTTTTGGGTTTGTCATTTTAATTTCCATCCTTCTTGACTTTGGTGCACAAATTAATATATGGAGAGCCATTACATTAAGTGGAATGCGTGCTCAAGAAATTGCGAATCAATTACTGCCAGGTCTTGGATACATTTTATCACTATCAGTAGTACTAGGTGGATTTGCATTCAATATTGGCAATATTGCAGGTTGTGGACTTGCACTCAATATATTAACGGGAATCAGCTTTGCAAAAGGAGCTATGTTAAGTGGTATCATTGCCATACTTATTTTCTGGATAGATGAGATAGGAAAAATGTTAGACCGCCTCACCAAAATTTTAGGAATCGTAAAAATAAGTTTGACCTTATTAATTGTGTATGCAGCAAATCCACCCATATTGGATGCAGTGCATCATAGTTTTGTACCAGAACAAATTTCTTTATTGGCTATTGTAACGATTGTGGGAGGTACAGTGGGAGGCTATATCACCTTCTCCGGTGCACATCGATTGGTGGATGCTGGCATGGTTGGCCCCGAACATATTGGGTTTGTGACCAAAAGCGCAAGCAGGGGGATTCTCATATCCTCCTTTATGCGCTTTATTTTATTTTTAGCAGTAGTAGGTGTGGTGTCACAAGGCGTGCATCTAGATAAAAATAATCCTGCTGCGACTGTATTTGAAACCGCAGGAGGAAGATGGGGCTTATTTGTGTTTGGCATTGTATTATGGAGCGCGGCCATTTCATCTGTGATAGGTGCATCCTATACCTCTTATTCTTTTATTAAAAAATTAGATATCCCATTTTTAAATCATGAGCGATTTTCCATTAGTGGATTTATCTTGATATCTACTTCTTTATTTATTTGGATTGGCAAACCAAAAGAATTGTTGCTTTTCGCTGGATTAATCAATGGTTTCATACTCCCATTTGCACTTGCTATAATGTTAATTGCAAGCAGAAGAATTCCTGTCTTAAGACAATACAAATACCCCTTGTGGATAGAACTAGCTGGCTGGCTTGTTGTAGTTTTGATGGGTTCCATGAGCATCTATGCCCTCATTGAAACCATCCTAAAATAAAAATGTTCTAGAAATTTTAATTGACTTTCACATCTGTATCCAATAAATCTAGCTTCTGTTCTTTAGGTTTTACTCCAAAATTATAACGGATATTAATCCCAAATCTTCTTGTATCGTTTTCTCTAAATCCTACGGCATAAATACTACCCTGCCTAAGTGTAAATGTATTTTTATTGGTAAAGAAGATGTCGTTCATGGATAAAGTCACCGTTAATTTTTTATTCAAAAATTGTCTATTCAATGAACTATTTAATTGACCAAAATTATCCAATTCATAAAATTGCTGCTGCCCATTGGTTCTCCAAAATCCGTTGATAGTGAATGTGGATAGTTTATCTAATTTCAAAGATTGGAAAGTAAAGAAAGTCCAAGTGGCTTTGTCAAATACGATTGGCTTTTGTTCATAAATACCATTGTATAAATTATGGTTTAATTGGGCACCTACCACTGCAAAAAATGCTTTACCAGGAGGTATCACTGCAATCCCTCTAAAATAAGTCTCTCTACTTTTACCTAGATTGTCATAAGTACGATAAGAAATTTGTTTATTTTCAGTCGATTGATACAACACATTTGTAAAAATATCTTTAGTCTCATTTACCCCAAAAGCAAAAATTGGCTTGTCGTCCACACTGATATTCGCCTCGTAATTGGTAGTGAATTGAGGCTTTAAACTCGGATTGCCTGTTTCATATAAAAAAGGATCAATGTATTTTGGAAAAGGATTTAGGATCTCATAACTAGGTCTACTAATGGTTTTACGATACACTAAATAGCCTCGCAGTTCATAACCTGAAATTTTAAATAATTTACGGCTTAAAAATACATAAGGAAACGCATCGGTTCTATTCAACGAAAAAGACGTATCAGAAGGAATTTTTTGTTCTCCTTGCATGATAGTCTGCTCTACCCTAGTACCAACTTTAAGCACCACTGCACCCCAAGTTTTAGATCCCTGAATATACCCAGCATTAATTTGTTCTTTAAATGTATATTGACTAGTTCTAAAGTCATCTTTGATGTTCTTCCCATTCAACTCCCTTTGATAATTGGCTTGATTTTTAAAATACAATAAACTTGATTTTACGCCTGTTTCAACAGTAACCCCTTTCCACTTCTTTTTATAATCTGTTTGATAAGTATAAAAATCTCTATCATTGGAAAAATCACCAAATCCCTTTGAAACAAACCCACCAGCAAGTAGTGAATTATTATATTGTTGATCTGTGGAGGCTCTTATTATGTTATAAGAAAAATCAATCGTCCACTCTCCACCTAGAGAATCCAATTTAAGCTTGGACCTTACAGATTGGTTCAAATTAAAATTCGATCCATCATTATTCACCAATGAACCAATTGCACTCAGATTTTGCTTTGCATTTCTTACAAGAAAGGATTCATTATTGGTGGTATTCACAAAAGATTGTCCACTTACCCTTGCATCATAGTTTAATTCAAAACGATCTGTCCAATTTCTACCCAGACCAAATCCAATGTAAGCAGATTTATTTGGACTCAAAGTTTTTGCAGTTTGTTTCAACACCGTGTCGATGGATAAAAAGCGATCCGTATTTACAATACTATATCCGTCATTTTGATTGTATTGCGTATTCAAATAGGAATTGTACTTATCTGTGGTATTGTTTAATGTAAGCCCAATAAATTGGTTCCCATAAACACCTTGATTCATTCCAGTATTCACTGAACCATTTAAACCAATCTTGATACCTTTTTTTAGAACGATGTTTACCACACCTCCACCACCAGAAGCATCGTATTTTGCAGAAGGCGTCCTTACTAATTCTATTTTTTGAATAGAACTTGGAGGTAAACTTTTTAATAAGGTGGCCATATCAGAAGCACTCATTCTTAACTCTCGTCCATTGATTTGAATGCCTGCAGGAGACAATCCATTTAAATAAATATTACCATCCTGGTCAATGAAGATGCCAGGAATTTTTTCCATCGTCTCATAAGCATTGGTCGACGCAGCCGCCAAAGGCTCTGGATCCACCACCGATTTATCATCCTCTTGTCTAATCAAAGGCTTAGTGGAAGTCACTACAACTTCTTTTAATTGATCATTCATCTCCTTCAATTCAATCTTTACACTATTTAGCTTTTCAAATTTGATCGTCCTATTGTCCATTTGATATCCGACTGCACTTGTTTTTATTTTATAGAGTTTCCCAGGCGCTAACATGCTAGTAGCAACGCCATTGCTGTCGGCGACTAGATTTTTAGGCATCGTACTATCAATCATTTGAATCGTAATATTGGCAAAAGCAATGGGTTGGCTTTTTTTATCTACAACAGATAACTTCAATGGTGCTATTTGACCAAAGCCGACCTTTTGTATCAACACAATTAATAAAAAGAATAGGCCTCTTGTATGCCTTTTTTTAAACCACATCATCTAACAATTAAAATTTTGTGGAGAATAGCGGGTTCGAACCGCTGACCTCTTGCATGCCATGCAAGCGCTCTACCAACTGAGCTAATTCCCCTTATAAAAACATACCTACAATAAAAAGAGCAACGAAAAATCGTTGCTCTTTTTTATACAAGATTTTTTTTAAATTAAGTTTTCTCCTACGCCGTCAATCCAATCTTTTACAGCTGCAGTTGTAACAGATTTTGGACGCTCTAATGGGAAGCCTAATGCACGATCCCATGTTAAACTTGCCAATACACCTAAAGCACGACTAACTGCAAATAAAACTGTATAGAATTCGTATTCCACTATGCCATAATGCACTAACAATGCACCACTATGTGCATCCACATTTGGCCAAGGATTTTTTACTTTGCCTAATGACTCCAAAATTGGTGGTACAGTTTCATAAATATTCCAAACCGTATTCACTAATTTATCATCTGGCAAATGTTTTTTACCAAATTCCATTTGTGCGGTGAAACGAGGATCTGTTTTTCTTAATACGGCATGACCATAACCTGGTACGACTTTACCTTCACTCAATGTCTTTTGAACATAATCAAGAATCTGCTCTTTAGAAGGGCTATCCGATCCAATCTGTTCTTGCATTTCTAAAATCCATTTAATCACTTCTTGATTTGCTAATCCATGTAAAGGACCAGCTAAACCATTCATTCCTGCGGCGTAACTCAAATAAGGATCACTTAAAGCAGATCCTACTAAATGCGTTGTGTGCGCAGAGACGTTTCCACCTTCATGGTCAGCGTGAATGGTCATATACAAACGCATCAATTCTTTTGTGCTTTCATCTTCGTAACCCATCATGTATGCAAGGTTACCAGCCCAATCTAATAATCCATTTGGATGAATATGTTGGTTGTTCTTATATTTTCTTCGGTAGATATACGCAGCAATTCTTGGCAATCTTGCGATCAAGTCCATTGAATCATCATAGGTATACTGCCAGTAATCTTTTTTATTCATGCCCTTTGCATATGCTTGCGCAAACTTGATTTCTGTTTGCAAAGCCATCACTGCAGCAACATACATGGTCATTGGGTGTGCATTTATTGGAAATGCATCTATTACATCAAATACATGAGAAGGAACATGGCTTCTTCTTTGCCAGTTACTAGTCACTTTTTTAACATCTCTATCAGTTGGTAATTCACCAATCATCATCAGGTAAAACAACCCCTCTGGTAATGGCTCGTCGCCACCTTGAACTTTTGGTAATTTTTCTTGTAATTCTGGAATCGAATAGCCTCTGAAACGAATACCTTCTTGCGCATCCAATAAACTCGTCTCTGTAACAAGACCAGTCATGCCTCTCATGCCTTGATACACTTGAGCTAAAGTGATTTCTCCAATCTTCTTTTCGCCGTGTATTTTAAGCATTTCTTTGATCTCAATAGCTGCGACAGTTGCTTTCTCACCAAAACGGTCTTTGATCTCTTCCATATACCCAATTATTATTGTTAAAGAAACGATTTAAAATTGGACACAAAGTTAACTAAGAAATGCTTATTTAGGGGCTTTTTTGTATAAATAATAGACCACAAAGACAAAAATAATATTGGGTATCCAAGCCGCTATAAACGGAGGTAGATTGCCCTTTGTGGAGAAGATGGTAGAGAACCGATCTGTGATAATGAATAATGCTGCAATGGTAAAGCCCATTGCCAAATGCGCTCCACTACCACCCCTGACTTTTCGGCCAGCAATGATGGCACCAATCATGGTTAAAAGCAACACAGTAATGGGGGTTGCATCGCGTCTATAACGTTCTATTTTTAACTCATTTAAGCCTTCTGAACCCCTTAAGGCTTCTGTCTTTATCTGTTTAATTAACTGTGGGGTTGTTAATTTGTCTTTGGCATATTTGTCCTTTTCTAAATCAACTGGTTTGAAAGGATATTTTTTATGGGTATTTGGCAAATAAGTTACCAGTTCTTTTTTGTCTGTTACTTTACGTTCTAGCACTTCGGATAATTCCCAATCCTTTTTTGCGGTATCCCAAACAATTGCTTCCGCACGAATATTATACACTACTTGATCCCCCTTGACAGTATAAGCAAAAAAGTTACTCCCTCTTTTGTAGGCCGTATCGTATCCATAAATGCCTGCGTAAGTAAAGGAGTCAATCCTAAAATAATAATCATTAGACCCTCTTAATAATGCATTGTAGGAAGAGTTCGCATCAATATAAGTGGCTTCAAAATCTCCACGAATATTATTTGCTTTTGGTACAATCCATTGGTTCGCTATCCATAATACCAACCCTAAAAATAAGCCTCCTATCCAATAAGGTCTTAACCAACGATTGTATGAAGTACCACTTGCTAAAATAGGAACAATCTCTGTTTGTCCTGCCATTTTAGAAGTAAAAAAGATCACCGCTATAAAAACAAACAATGGGAATAACAGTGCTATAATATGGGGTATAAATCCAACATAATAATTTTTTATAACCTCGGAACTTGTTAAACCGGATCTTACAAAATCATCTGTTTTTTCACTCACATCAATGACCACTGCAATGACTGCAAAGAAAAAGATGGCAAAGAAAAACACTGCCAAGAATTTTTTTAGTATGTACCAATCCAGTTTTTTCAATGTTTATAATCGTTTACTGATTTGAGGAATCATTGCTGTTTTCCATGCTTTATAATCTCCGGCAATAATATGTATTCTTGCTTGTTCGACCAACCAAAGGTAAAAGGATAGATTTTGTATGCTAGCCAATTGCATCCCTAGTATCTCATCTGCAGCAAACAAGTGCCTTAAGTATCCTTTAGTATAGTATTGACTCATTTCATTGGGAATACCCGGATCTATTGGACTAAAATCTTTATACCATTTTTTATTCTTGATATTGATGACGCCATCAGAAGTAAACACCATGCCATTACGCCCATTTCTGGTAGGCATCACACAATCAAACATATCTATCCCTAAATCAATGGCCTCTAAAATATTCCATGGGGTGCCTACACCCATTAAATAACGTGGTTTTTCCTTAGGTAAGTTTTCACAACATAAGGCGGTGAATTCATACATTTCCTCCTCGGTCTCCCCCACACTTAATCCACCTATGGCATTGCCTACTGCATTTTTAGAAGCAATATATTCACAAGAAGCTTTTCTTAAATCTTTATATAATCCACCTTGTACAATTGGAAATAAATTCTGAGTATGACCATATAAGTCTGGCGTTTCTGCCAATCTATTAAAACACCTGTCCAACCAGGTATGCGTTAGATCCATACTCTTACTTACGTATTCATAGGTACTAGGAATTGGAGGACATTCGTCAAATGCCATAATAATATCGGCCCCAATACTTCTTTGAATATCCATCACATTTTCAGGACTAAACAAATGCTTACTGCCATCGATATGCGATTGAAACACCACCCCTTCTGGTTTGATTTTTCTGTTATTGGCTAAGGAGAAAACTTGGTAACCGCCACTATCCGTTAAAATTGGCCGATCCCAGCCCATGAATTTGTGCAGTCCGCCAGCAGCCTCAAGCACTTCTGTGCCAGGTCTTAGATATAAATGATAGGTGTTGCCTAAGATAATTTTTGCGTTGATATCCTGCTTCAATTGTTGCTGTGTCACTGCTTTTACAGAGCCAATCGTACCCACAGGCATGAAAATGGGTGTCTGGATGACCCCATGATCGGTCGTGATGGTGCCTGCTCTCGAAGCACCTGCTTGACTCTCTGCTGCTAATTCAAATTGTAATGCCGCCATAGGGCAAAGGTAAGGTCAAAAATCTTTACTTTTGCCCTATGACAATCAATCTACCCTTTTCATCAACACTTATATCAGAACTACTTATAGGCTTTTTTGCAGCTGTTATTGCCATTCAGGTTTTTTATTATTTATTCTTTTTTTTAAGACTTGCTATTTATAAGAAGCCAAAAAAAACAGGTCATGTAGAGCACCCCGTTTCTGTAGTGATTTGTGCCCGTGACGAAGCGCATAATTTAGCGAATACTTTACCAGGTGTTTTGGTGCAAGAATATAGTACCACGCATGAAGTGGTATTAGTGAATGACAATTCAGAAGATGAAACCAAATATTTATTAGACGAATTTAAAAAGTCATTTAAAAATTTGAACCCAGTAATGTTGACGCAAGAAGCGAAAATGATCGCAGGAAAAAAATTCCCACTTTCTATGGGTATTAAGTCGGCTAAGAATGAAACCTTGTTATTAACCGATGCAGATTGTTTACCTGCAAGTGAGCATTGGATGCGATTGATGCAGGATGGCTATGACGAGGGGAAAGAAATTGTACTGGGTTATGGTGCATATAAAAAGAAGCCAGGCTTACTCAATAAACTCATTCGATTTGAGACCTTTCAAACTGCATTGCAATATTTCTCCTATGCCTTAGCAGGATTACCTTATATGGGTGTTGGACGTAACCTGTCTTATAAGCGTGAACTATTTATCAAGAATAAAGGGTTCTCATCGATCAATCAAATACCAAGTGGTGACGATGATTTATTCATCAATCAAGTGGCGAATAGACGCAATACAGCGATTGTTGTAGACCATGATGCACACACAATCAGTGAACCTAAGACCAGATTTAAAGATTGGATGAACCAAAAATACCGTCATTATACCACCAGTAAGTTTTATAAAAAGAAGCATGTTTTTTTATTAGGCTTATATGCTATCAGTCAATTCTTAGTATACCCAGCAATGATTGTAGCAATTATTTTTACAAAAGAGTATACTATTATTATTGGTATATGGGCGTTTAGAGCAATTCTACAAGGACTTATTTTACGTGGCGCAATGAAAAAATTAAATGAGCTAGACCTTTGGCCTTTCTACATTTTATTTGATATATGGTCCATCTTCTATTATTTGATTACCTTGCCTAGTGTATGGAAAGCCCCGCAGAAAAATTGGAATTAATCACCCGCTACTTTGCAGATTTTACACCTGCTCAATTAAGTCAATTGGCTGGATTGGAAGCTGCATATCAGGAATGGAATGCAAAGATCAATGTGGTATCCAGAAAAGACATTGACCAAATATACTTACACCATGTATTGCACTCGCTAAGCATTGCTGCCATTGCAGAATGGGCACCAGGCACACAGGTGATTGATATTGGTTGTGGTGGCGGTTTCCCCACTGTGCCGTTGGCCATCTTTTTCCCAGATGTACAATTTTATGCAGTCGATAGTATTGCTAAAAAATTAAAAGTAGTAGACGCCGTTTGTGAGATAGTGGGCATTAAAAATATTGAGACAAAACATACACGTGTAGAAGATATCAAAAATAAAAAATTCGATTACGCAGTGAGTAGAGCCGTTGCTCCCTTAAAAGATTTATGGAAATGGGCCAACCCTGTACTTGTTAAAAAACCAAATCAACCAAACGGATTAATTTGTTTAAAAGGCGGCGACTTGCATCAAGAGATTTTTGAAAGCGGCACTAGACCAAAGATGATGCCGATTTATGATATCTTTAAAGAGGATTATTTTAAAGAGAAGTATATCATACAGGTCAAGAAATAAATTTTATCTAAGGAAATAGTTTTTGAAACAACGTCTATACCTCGCTCATAGCTCGCAGATATCAACTCGAGCATGCAGGTTTCAAAACTTCTCTCTCTTTTAAATATCAATACTAATTAATTCGGGATTTCTATTTTGTTATTACTTCTATTGATATCTGGCATACGTTGGCTAGGATCAATTTCAATTGACTTGATTGCACCCAATGGCTGCATTGTCTCAAAAGTATAAGTGGGTTGTGCCCATTTCCATTCTGGATGATTGATTTGTTTTATAGTAGCCTCTTGTTGTTTTCCACCCAACATTAAATCCAATGGCATATAGTGTAATTCACTCGTGCCGTCTTTGTAAGTGACTACAACTTCCACAGGCATAGGAAACTTACCTACTCTTTGAATACTAATCAATGCTGCATTACCGCTTACTTGAATATCGTTTAAACCATAATCAATCGTCTTAGTACTATTCACCCAATATTCTTTTAACCATTGCAATTGTAAACCACTTGTTTTTTCTGCTACACGAATAAAATCATTTGCATTTGGATGTTTGAATTTCCAAGTGTTATAATAATTCAACATCAATTGATCACGCTTCGCTTCACCCATTACATAACCCAATAAACCTATGAATGTGCCGCCTTTACTATAAGCAGCATTAGAGTATGCATAGTTGGTATTAAAATGATCTGCATGCGTTGACATAGGCTCTTCGAATCCACTTTTAGCCAATGCTAAATAACCGTTATAGTTACCAAACTGCACAGCAGGAAGCATCGTTGCTTGTCTTTCGATCGAAGCAGTAAGTTGTTTTTTTGCTGCCTCACTAATATAAGGCGATTGTGTTGCAAAGTTTTTCTCATAATGATGCGTCACATCATCTTCACCATAACTTGTAAATCCTTCGTCCATCCAAGCAAATAAGCTTTCGTTGGTACCTAAAATATGTTGGTACCAGCTGTGTATCCACTCGTGGAATACAGTGCCTAATCCTGGCCCTTTTAATAAGGTAGCCATCGCATATTCCATACCACCATCACCACCTTGAATGAATGAATATTGAGGATAAGGATAGGCACCCATTTTCTTTTCCATATATGGCAATACTTTTTCAGCAGCCCATAATACATTGGCCCAAGCACTATCCGCTTTCGCATCTTTTGCTTTATAGTATACATGAAGGGTTAAACCTTTTCGCACTTCCTTAGATAAATGCTTAAAATTATTATCTGCAAACCACACGAAATCATGAATGGTATTGCCCTTAAAATTCCAAACCTTATGACCGTCTTTATCCAATGGTGCAGTTGGATTTTGAAGCACTCCAGTTCCCCCAACCATATAAGATTTATCCATTCTTAAAGTCACATCATAATTACCCCAAACACCATAAAATTCTCTAGCAATATATGGATTGGTATTCCATCCTTGGTAATCATATTCTACCATTTTAGGATACCATTGACTCATAGAATAACGCACACCTTCTGCATTGTCTCTACCCGATCTTCTCACTTGTACCGGCACTTGCGCCTCAAATTGTACATTCATTTTAACAGCAGACTTTGGTAATATAGGTTGCGTTAAAACAACTTCTAATATAGTTTCATGCTCCACTAATTGTTGTGCCTTGCCATTGATGGTGATGGTATTTACTTTTTGAATACCATATTCTTCTGGCTTTAAGTTTTGAATACGATCACGCACACGCATATCCCAATCTTTTACCTCTTCTCCTCTTCGGCCAGTAAAAGTTGTTTTACCCAATTCACGACTTCGTACATCCATATTTGAATTAGGCTGGAAGGCATTCCAATACATATGAAAATACACTTTGCGTAAGGTATCAGTTGAATTGTTGGTATACAGGATTTCTTCGGTCCCCTTGATGGTATTTTTTTGCACATCTAAGGCAGCATCAATTTTATAATTGATCTGTTGTTGCCAACGTTCTGGTTGGGCGAATAATTGCACAGTTGTTATGATCATCAAAAGCGCAAAAAAGGAAAACTTCTTTAACATAGGATATATTTATAAGGTCAATTTAAAGAAAAAAAGGGTGTATTCCAAAGTGGAATGATAAAAGGATTGAAAGAAGGCTTAATCCTTCCCAGCCACCACAATCACAATCTCCCCTTTGACTTGCTTTGCAGTAAAATGGAGGATTAAATTGTCGAGGGTGTCGGTGATATTTTCTTCAAACATCTTTGTGAGCTCCCTACTCACAGCAGCTTTACGCTCTGCTCCAAATGTAGCTTTAAAAAGTTCGAGGGTTTTAACAAGGCGCATAGGACTTTCATAAAAAATCATGGTGCGCTCCTCATTGGCTAAGGACTCCATTAATGTTTTTCTGCCTTTCTTTAAAGGGATAAAACCTTCAAATATAAAGGAGTTGGTAGGCAGTCCACTATTGACTAAGGCTGGGACAAACGCCGTGGCACCTGGTAAGCTTGTTACCGGAACACCTGCTGCTTTGCAGGCACGAACCAATAAAAATGCTGGATCAGAAATACCTGGGGTACCTGCGTCAGTGATGAGTGCAATATTTTTTCCTGCCATCAATTGTTGCACCAAGTGCTCCACAATTTTGTGTTCATTGTGTTGATGAAAAGGCGTGAGTGGCTTCTGAATTTGATAATGCTGTAACAACTTGGAGGAGGTTCTTGTGTCCTCACATAAAATAAAATCCACAGATTGTAAAGTCTCTACCGCTCTAAAAGTAAAATCTTTTAAATTTCCAATGGGTGTAGGGACTAAATATAACATGGTTGTAAATGAATGAAGTCGATTATAATACCACTACTTCAAAGTATTCCATCACCGCATTCGCTAATAATTGCTTACTTGCTTCAGTCGCCATTGCCACTGCTGCAGCTTCATCGGCAGCTTCAATTTGTAAGTTGATATTTTTTCCAACGCGAACGTCTTGTATTCCTGATAAACCTAAATTATGTAATCCGCCTAAAACTGCTTTTCCTTGTGGATCTAATAAATCCTTTAATGGCATTACTTTAATTTGTACTTGATAGATCATACTTTGTTATTGAGTGATTGTTTTTGGATACATCAAAGATACTATGCAATAGCCAATAAAGCCAAATGGAATCGCGTACCATTTAAAAAATATAGCTGAAACCACTATTTCTATTGCAACAATCCCTAATGGAAGGAATAATTTTTTCTTATTGGATAAGCTTTTAAGCGCCAACATTGGTCTAGTCATGACCATCAAATAACTCACAACTAAAATATAGCAGTACCAAAATATCGGGCTCAATAAAAGCTTTGAAATAATCCCAAAAGAAGGCTGCCAATAGATCAATGGAAAAACTGCAGTTAAAATCCCAATCATAGGAATGGGAACCCCTTTAAAATAGGTGGATTGGGTTGTATCCAAATTAAATCTTGCTAGTCTATAAGCACCCGCCATTGGAATGATGAATGCTGGAGCAAATAACCAACTACTTGTAGCCAGTGCATTCACATCATTGGCCAATGCCAGTCTTAAAAATTGATACACAATACAGGCAGGTGCGACACCAAAACTAACTACATCTGCCAATGAATCTAATTGCTTCCCCATCTCAGAAGGCACATTCATTAACCTAGCAACGTAACCGTCCAAGAAATCAACCACAGCTGCAAGTCCAATGAATAAACTGGCTAAATATAATTTTTCAGGAATCTCAATTAACATATCTCCGGTTTCAGAGATAGACGCCACCGTCCCAAATTGAAAGCAACTAACAATGGCCATGCATCCTAAAAATAGGTTGAATAGCGTAATGATATTGGGGATTTGTTGGCGCATTTTGTAATTGAATTATTTTTTTCTTTTCATTAAATTTTCAATCTCTTCGGCCTTGATTGGAATGTTCTTGAATAAATCTTGATTGCCTTTCGCAGTCACCCAAACATTATTTTCGATACGCACACCCATGCCCTCTTCTTTAATATAGATGCCTGGCTCCACAGTGAATACCATGCCCGCTTGTATTGGCGCAGTTCTTGTGCCCAAATCATGCACATCTATTCCTAAATGGTGGGAGATGCCATGGTATAAATATTTTCGGTATGCTCTATTTTCCGAATCTTCATTTTTTACATCTGCCTTTGTCAATAAGCCAATTTTTACAAATTGTTTTGTGGCTTCTTCACCCACTTTATCGGTATAATTTAAAATAGAGATACCTGGCTTTAAAATTGATTTTGCATAATCATGTAAATGTAAACATGCATTGTAGACTTCCTTTTGACGCTTGGTAAATTTGCCATTCACCGGAACTGTTCTTGTTAAATCTGCATTGTATCCACCATAGGCCGCGCCAAAATCCATCAAAATTAGTTCTCCGTCTTTACATTCATTATTATTACTTGTATAATGCAATGTTCTTGCATTGTCACCACTTGCTAAAATACTGTGGTAAGCAACACCTGTTGCTTTTTGTCTTAAAAATTCATGGTAAATTTCTGCTTCAACCTCACACTCATTCACACCTGGTTGAAGGAATTGCAATAACCTTCTAAAAGCAGACTCAGTAATATCAATGGCTTTTTGAATCACCACTACTTCTTGCTTTGTTTTGATCGCCCTCAAGGCTTTCATAATTTTAGCCGCGCGTAAGTATTGATGTAATGGATAGCGAGATTGCATTTCATCTATGAAACGATATTCATTGGTTCTAACTAAATTATTTTTACGATCATTCTCATTAGAGTCTAAATAAATCGCATCTGCTAAATGTATCCAGGTTTGTAACATCGCGTCAATACTATCTACCCATACAATGGTTTTCATGCCAGAAATAGCAGTGGCTTCATGCGCTCTCAATCTTTTGCCATCCCAAATTTCTTTTAATTCCTGCGGACGAACCAAGACCAATACCTCTCTATATTTAGGATCTGGATTATCTGGAAATAACACTATCATGGTGCCTTCTTGTTCAATACCAGATAACCAGAATAAATCAGAATTTTGTACAAAGCCATGCAATGCATCTCCATTACTAGGGAACTCGTCGTTGCTTACAAAAACAGCGATGCTATTTTTTTGCATTTGACTTACAAAACGCTTTCTGTTTTGAATAAATAGGGTTGGATCAAGTGGATCGTATTTCATACTAAATATTTGAATGTATTATAATGCCTCCTAGATAGTGGCTTATTGTAAGCAAGATACTTAAAATTGATGTGCTTAGGCAATCTTGCCCCAGCCAATTTTGGTTTTTTGGGTCTGTAAAAAGCTTCGAATTGCTAAGTGTTCTGGCATCGTCAAATTAGGGTCTTTTTCACAGATGGCTGCAGCTGCTTCTTTGGCGATTTCCATGGTAGGTCGGTCGTTGATCAAACTTGCTAATTTAAAATTCAATGCACCGCTTTGTCTTGTGCCATCTATATCTCCCGGACCCCTTATTTCTAAATCTTTTTCTGCGATCACAAAACCATCTGTGGTATTGCACATGATTTTTAATCTTTCTCTTGCCTCTCTACTTGCTTTGACGCTGCTTAATAAAATACAGTAACTCTGTTCAGACCCTCTACCTACTCTACCCCTTAATTGATGGAGTTGTGATAAACCAAATTTTTCTGCACTCTCTATCACCATCACCGATGCATTGGGCACATTCACACCCACTTCTATCACTGTGGTGCCTACTAAAATTTGAGTATCACCTGATTTAAATCGATTCATGTTTTCGGATTTTAAATCATTGTGCATTTTTCCATGGACCATACTTATTTTGTAAGTAGGTTCAGGAAAATAACTTTTCACTTGCTCATAGCCCTGCATTAAATCCTCATAACTCATCTTTTCACTTTCCTCAATTAAAGGATACACATAATAAGCTTGATGTCCTTTTTGTATTTCTGATTTTACAAAATCCATCACACTCGCGCGCGATGTTTCGTATCGATGCACGGTTTTAATAGGCATTCTTCCTGGAGGTAATTCATCCATGATACTATAATCCAAATCTCCATAAGCAGTCATGGCTAAGGTTCTTGGGATTGGTGTTGCGGTCATCACTAGTACATGCGGTGGTATGGATGCTTTTTTCCAAAGCTTGGATCTTTGCTCTACTCCGAATCTGTGTTGTTCGTCTATGACTGCTAATCCTAATTTTTTAAATTGCACTGGATCCTCGATCAAGGCATGCGTGCCTACCACAAAATGAATCGTATCATCTGCTAATCCTTTTAATATTCTTCTGCGCTCAGCAGCTTTTGTACTTCCTGTTAAAATAGCTACTTCGACCGGCATTTCCTTTAAGAGTTCTGTCAAACTAGTATAATGTTGTTGTGCTAAAATTTCGGTAGGCGCCATTAAGCAACTCTGAAATCCATTGTCAGCAGCAATAAGCATCGCCATCAATGCAATCATCGTTTTTCCACTGCCCACATCGCCTTGTAACAATCGGTTCATCTGAAATCCTTTTGCTACGTCTTGCCTAATTTCTTTGATCACCCTTTTTTGCGCACCAGTTAATTCAAAGGGTAAATAATTATTATAAAAAGTATTAAAATAGTCCCCCACTTTTTCAAACACCTGCCCTTTGCTATTCTTATGTCGGTCTATCTTAATTAAATTCAACCTGATTTGTGCAATGAATAATTCTTCAAAAATCAATCGTGATAATGCCTGTTTATATTTTACCTGACTGGTTGGAAAATGGATTTGTCTAAACGCCTCCCATCTTCCCATTCTATCCACTAATAAATGCGCAGGCAAATTTTCTGGCAAATCCCTTTCACTAATTTGTTGAAACAATACCTGAGTTAGTTTACCAATTTGTTTTCCATTCAATCCCCTTGCTTTTAATTTCTCGGTTGAACCATAGACCGGTTCAAGCAATGATTTTTGAGACATTGTTTGCAGTTCAAAAGCTTCGATTTCGGGATGCACAATCTGAGGTTTGCCATTAAAAAATCCTAACCTACCAAAAACCAAGTAGGTCTGCCCCTCCACTAAATTCTTTTGAACATACTGAATCCCCTGAAACCAAGCCAATTCTAAAAGACCCGATTCGTCTCTTAACTGGGCAACCATCCTTTTTGAGCGCTTCTCTCCAATGGAATGTAAGCCTAATAAGACCCCTTTGACCTGAATAAAATCCATCTCTGGAGTCAATTGATTGATTGGTGTCACAATGGTCTTATCTACATGCCTATGTGGAAAATGTTGTAATAAGTCGCCGAATGTAAAGATACTGAGCTCTTTTTTAAGCAATTCCGCCCTCTGAGGGCCTACACCCTTTAGGTATTCAATGGGACTGGATAAAAGAGATGCTAGGCTCAAGCGATTTTTTTTAGATTCAGGACAAATATCCCAAAAAGATGGCAAAAAATGGGATTGTGATTCATTATCTTCGCACAGCTATGGAAAAGGAAATCGTATTGAGTGGAATCAGGCCTACTGGCTTCTTACATTTGGGGAATTATTTTGGTGCCATGCGCAATTATGTCCGCATGCAAGATGAATTTAATTGCTATTTTTTTGTAGCCAATTGGCATAGCTTAACGACACATCCTGACACAAAAACTTTACAAGAAAGTGTGTTAAGAGTGGTGGCAGAAAATATTGCTTGTGGATTAGACCCAGAGAAAGTGTCTTTATATGTTCAAAGTGATGTACCAGAAATTGCAGAATTGTATTTGTATTTAAATATGTTGGCTTATAAAGGTGAATTAGAAAAGACCACTACGTTTAAAGATAAAGTAAGGATGCAACCTGAAAATGTGAATGCAGGATTATTAACTTATCCCGTGTTACAAGCTGCAGATATCTTAATCCATCGCGCAGTCAAAGTGCCAGTTGGAAAAGACCAAGAACAAAACTTAGAAATGGCAAGAAACTTTGCTGAAAGGTTCAACCACCGCTATGGAGAGACGTTCCCACTGCCTTATGCCTTTAATTATAACAGTGAATTGGTGAAGATCATGGGCTTAGATGGTAATGGCAAAATGAGTAAGAGTGAAAATCAAATGACGACTTTATTTTTAGCGGATGAAGATGATTTGATTCGTAAAAAAGTGATGAAAGCAAAAACAGACCAAGGACCTTTAACACCTAATTCAGTAAAACCAGACTATATTCAAAACTTATTTACGCTAATGGGTTTAGTGAGTTCTGCAGATACTGTTCAAAAATTCGAGGACGACTTTAACAATAGTTCAGAAGGCAATTGCATCATTCGTTATGGTGACATGAAAAAACAATTGGCCGAGGATATGGTTCAATTTATCAATCCAATTAGAACCAAAGCAGCAGACTTACAAAACAATAAAGATTTACTTTTAAAAATAATACATCAAGGTGCAGACAAGGCAAGAGCAAGTGCTTCAGCCACTTTGACCACTGTAAGAAAAGCAGTGGGTATGGAATACCTTTAAAATCAATACCAATTAATTTAACTTCACGCATAAGATTATGGCAAAAGAAACAACTAAAAAACCGAAACACGTAGCAATCGCAGGCAATATTGGTGTTGGTAAAACAACATTGACAGAGTTGTTGAGCAAGCACTATCGTTGGATCCCTCAATTTGAAGATGTGGACCATAACCCCTATCTAATGGACTTCTATGATGATATGCCAAGATGGAGCTTCAACTTACAGATTTACTTTTTACACGGTAGATTGAATCAAATTTTAGAAATACAACAAGGTACGGAAACCATCATTCAAGATAGAACCATCTATGAAGATGCCAATATTTTTGCACCTAACTTACACGAGATGGGTTTGATGAGTAAGCGTGATTTTGATAATTATTTTGGCTTTTTTAAAACCATTCAATCTATGGTTCAACCACCAGATTTATTGATTTATTTAAAAGCATCTGTTCCAACATTAGTGTCTCAAATTCAAAAGAGAGGAAGAGAGTACGAAGAGAACATTCGTTTAGACTATTTAAAAAGACTGAATGAATATTACAATAAATGGATAGAAAATTATACAGAGGGCCCTTTGTTAGTGATAGATTGTGATAAAAATAAATTTGGCGAGTCTGAAGAAGATTTAGGTCATGTCATTAGTAAAGTAGACAGCACTTTATACGGATTATTTTAATTTTTATACATGCAACAAATCACAACGGAATTACTGGAACAAATTAAATCCATTGTTGGTGCTGAATATGTTTTCACTGACGAAGAGAGCTTTGAAAAATATGGCAGGGACGAAACGGAAAAATTACATTATAGTCCAGCGGTCGTAGTCAAGCCTAGAAAGACAGAAGAGATTGCAGCATTAATGCAATTAGCAAACAAACACTTAATCCCAGTGACACCAAGAGGTGCAGGCACGGGTTTAACAGGTGGCGCCCTGCCTCATTTAGGAGGTTTGGTGATTGCGATGGAAAGATTCAATCAGATTTTAGACATTGATGAAAGAAATTTACAAGTCACGACCGAACCCGGTGTGATCACTGAAGTTTTACAAAATGCAGTAAAAGAAAAAGGCTTGTTCTACCCACCCGATCCTGCTAGTAAAGGATCTTGTTTTATTGGTGGTAATATTTCAGAAAATTCAGGCGGACCTAAGGCGGTAAAATATGGCGTAGTGAAAGACTATGTATTAAATTTAGAAGTTGTATTACCTACAGGAGAAATTATATGGACAGGTTCGAATGTGTTGAAAAATGCAACGGGCTATAATTTAACGCAGCTAATTGTGGGTAGCGAAGGCACATTAGGCATTGTAACTAAAATTGTTTTAAGATTAATCCCGCATCCAAAATTTGATTTATTAATGCTGGCTCCATTTGATAGTTTAGAAAAAGCAAGTGAGGCAGTGAGTGCTATTTTTAGAGCTGGTATCACACCAAGTGCAATGGAACTAATGGAAATTGAATCCATAAGATTAGCGAGTAAATTATGCGAAAGCACTGCGATTGCAATTACAGACAACTTAGCGGCGCATTTAATTATAGAAGTAGATGGCAATGATAAAGATGTATTGATGAAGGATATGGAAGCCATCGCAGAAGTTTTGACCAATTTTGAAGTAGGTGAATTGTACTTTGCCGATGATGCCCAACAGAAAACGGAACTTTGGAAAATACGCCGAAAAGCCAATGAGGCTTCGGTTGCAGCAGGTTATACCATTGAAGAAGATACTGTGGTGCCTAGAGCTGAATTACCCAAATTAATAAAAGGTGTAAAAGCATTGGCCGCTGAGAATGGATTTAAAGTGGTTTCTTATGGACATGCAGGAGATGGTAATTTACATATTAGAATCAACCACCCACTCTACAAAAAGAGTTATGAAAATGAAGTGATACAAGGCATCCTTATTAAAATATTCGAATTGGTAAAATCGCTTGGCGGAACCATTAGCGGCGAGCATGGTATTGGACTTATTCAAAAGTCTTTTATGCCAGTGGTGTTTGATCCTGTTACGATGGAATTAATGAAGGGTATTAAAAAAGTATTTGATCCTAATCATATTTTAAACGCTGGTAAAATTTTTGATTTAAAAAAATGATAAAGAAGTTTATATACCTAACCCTATTTGCTATAAGCAATGGCTATATGTTAAAAGCGCAGGAAGTCGTAAAGACCATGCCCTCTATGAATGTGAACCCACTTTTTATAGGTGGTAATTTAGTGGTTGGAGGAGGTTCCGGTTCCTTTCAACTTGGACTGAATCCTGAAGTTTATAAGCGTGTCAACGATTATGTGGACATGGGTGCTTCAACAAATTTGTTCTTTCAATCCTTTAATCCAACTATAAGTAATGGATTACCTGGTACTTCTTCCAGGAGTTTTCAGCTAGGTGTGGGAGGATTTACGAGGATCTGGCCACTTGAAAAGTTTTTTTTTCAAATACAACCCGAATACAATTATACATGGAGCAGATTTAAAGACAGAAGTACTATTGGTGTCAATGCGGGTGCATCAAGAAGTTTTCGTTTTGGGGCAGAGAGTTTGTTGGCAGGTATTGGATATGGAACTAGATCAGAAAATGGAATGACTTATTTTAGTGTCATGATTGACCTATTGCAAAATCCAAATTCTCCATACAGAGATGGCTATAACAGAGCGGAACCAATTATAAGAGCAGGTTTTGCTTTTCCTATTCTCCGCTCCAAGCGTGAATAGTCTGCATCACGGCTTCCGCATCTTTCACAACTGTGATTCTATTTCTCCAATCATCATACATGAAGCCTTCATTATGCATATGCTCCATCATGGCAATCAATGGAGAATAATATCCTTCCCAATTCAATACGATTACTTTTTTTTGATGGATGTTTAAATTGTTCCAAGTAAGCATCTCAAATAATTCATCCATAGTGCCCATTCCGCCAGGTAAGATAATTGCTACATCCGCTTTTTCGAATAATATTTTTTTTCTATCATGCATTGTTTCTGTAACAATTAACTCCGTTAATCCTTGGTGTTGCGCCTCCCACTCTAATAAAAGTCGAGGCATGATTCCTACCACCTTGCCATTTTTTGCTAAAACAGCATCCGCAATGGCACCCATAATGCCTTTACCACCTCCACCATAGACCAATTGAATCCCATTTTCCCCCAATGCATTGCCTAATTCAATTGCTTGATTTGTAAATCCTAATTGATTCCCAGATTTAGAGCCACAAAAGACGGTAACAGATTGTATTTTCATAGATTAGCATTAGTTAAGATCTGACACAAAATAATCAAAAAAGTCAAAGATTCTCTTTACTTTGCCATATCAAAATGACAAATCATCAACTATGAGCGCAACCACCCTTTTTATATTCGTAATTCTATACTTTTTAGTGTTATTAGGTGTCGCTAAAATCACTGGCAAGAACAGTAATAACATGTCGTTTTTCATTGGAAATAAAAATAGCAATTGGATGTTGGTTGCTTTTGGTATGATTGGCACTTCATTAAGTGGTGTCACTTTTGTGAGTGTGCCTGGTGCAGTTGGAAAGGATGCATTTCATTATTTACAAATTACATTAGGTTATTTAATTGGTTATATAGCCATCGCATATGTGTTACTACCTATTTATTATAAGTTAAACTTGACATCCATTTATCATTACCTAGAAGGTAGATTAGGATTTAGCGCATACAAGACAGGGGCCTCTTTTTTTATTCTATCAAGAACATTAGGTGCAACTGCTAGATTGTATTTAGTTGTCAAAATTTTACAATACTTTATTCTTGACAATATGCATGTGCCTTTTTGGGCTACTACAGTAGTCATTTTAGTCATGATCTTATTGTATACCTATGAGGGTGGTGTAAAAACAATTGTTTGGACAGACACTTTACAAACCTCGGGTATGTTATTGGGCTTGATTATATGTAGTATCTATATCTTATCTGAACTTGACTTGTCAGTATTACAAGGATTGACTGCCATGCAAAATCAAGCTTTGGCTGGAGATGCATCCATACACCTAGCCGATGTTTTTAGTACAGACGTAAATAGTAAATCCTTTTTCTTAAAGCAAATTATTGGAGGTGCATTCGTAACCTTAACAATGACTGGGTTGGATCAAGAAATGATGCAAAAAAACATCTCAGTTAAAACGCTTAAGGATGCACAAAAGAATATGGTTACGATTGGGTTCACCATGTTAATTGCAATTAGCTTATTCTTATACTTAGGTGGCTTATTACATTTATATGCTGCTCAAAATAATATCACTGCCACAGGCGATGATTTATTTCCAACATTGGCTTTAAATCATATGCCTCCTTACTTATCCATTATTTTTATTCTTGCATTAATCTCTGCCCTATTCCCAAGTGCAGATGGGGCAATCACTGCTTTAACCTCTAGTTTCTGTATAGATATATTAGGATTACAAAGAAATAAAAACTGGTCCGAGGCGCAACAAAAGAAAATTAGACAAAGAACCCATTTAATTTTTGCCTTGATTTTTTTAATCATGGTGATGGCATTTAAATGGATAGATAATAAGAGTACCATTGATTTATTATTAAAAATCGCCTCTTATACCTATGGTCCATTATTGGGTCTTTTTGCATTTGGAATTTTAACCAAAAGAAGCATCAACAATACACTTGTTCCAGTTATTTGCGTTTTAGCTCCGATCCTTTGTTTGGTACTAGACTATTTCCAAGCGCAATTATTTGGCGATTTCCGTATTGGTCAAGAACTATTGATCATCAATGGAGGAATAACTTTTATAGGATTATGGCTCATTTCAAGCGCTAATAGCGAAAAAAAATAGACATTTGCAGCATGGATTTTATTCAACAAGCTGCCAACGACTATGTAGCGCATTATAGTGATGCCACACCGGCCTATTTAAGGCCTATGTATGAGCAAACTATATCAACTCATCCTCATGCGCATTTACAAAGCAATTGGAACCAAGGAGGCTTTTTAAGCTTTTTTAGTAAGCTAATGGCACCACAATCCATTTTAGAAATAGGTACTTTTTCAGGCTTTAGTACTTTATGCTTAGCGGAAGGATTAAGTAGCACAGGAACATTAGATACCATTGAACTTAGGGCCGAAGATGCAAATGCAGCCAGAACTCATTTTAATACAAGCCCAAAAGCACATCAAATCATCTCACATATTGGAGATGCCAAAGCAATCATCCCTACCCTTACAAAGCAATGGGACTTAGTGTTTATTGATGCAGACAAGACTAGTTATATTGATTATGTGAATTTAGTTCTACCTATGCTTTCGGATAAAGGCGTGATCATTGCAGACAATGTATTATTTCATGGACAAGTGTTTGAAGAAACGATAACAGGAAAAAATGCATTGGCAATACATGCATTCAACGAATTCATTTTACAACACAAAGATATTGAAAAAATTATGTTGACCGTTAGAGACGGATTGACCTTAATTAGAAAAAAATAATATGAAGCAACCTATACTTTTGATATTGATTTTATGCATGACCATCCAAATTGGTTGGACACAAAACAATGCAACAACCATCGATTATATCGCGCAGTATAAAACGATTGCAATGAAGGAAATGAAAAGAACTGGGGTACCTGCTTCGATCACCCTTGCTCAAGCAATTGTAGAATCGAATAGTGGTGAAAGTAATTTAGCTAAAAACCATAATAACCACTTTGGTATTAAATGCAAGTCAGATTGGACCGGTGCAAAAACCTATCAAGATGATGATGCAAAACAAGAATGTTTTAGAGCCTATGAGGAAGCTGAATTATCTTTTAAAGACCATTCTAATTTTCTAAAAAATCGTCCAAACTATGTAGATTTATTTTTACTAGATCCAGTGGATGATACCGCATGGGCTTATGGACTTAAAAAAGCTGGGTATGCTACCGCTTCTGACTACCCTAAAAAATTATTAAAAATCATAGACGACTATGAATTAGCACAATACAATTTCCCAGAGCTAGCAAACGAAATTGAAGAAGAAGAAGCAAGCGCCAATGTGCTTGCTGATACGCCCGTAAAAAAGACACCTTCTGATACGCCCGTAAACAATGTGCTTGTTGATACGCCTGTAAATAAAGTGATTGTTGAAACGCCCGTAAAAACTTTAAATAAGCCTTTAGGGATTGCTCAAAAAAACTCAAATGATAGTTTAGCTCCATTGCCTGTTGTTGCATTAGATACGATCAAAAAAGAGGTCATCATTGCCGTTCAAACGACTAAAAAAGAACCTGTAAAGATAGACACGACCAAAGCAACAACAATGACTAAGCCTATCTTACCTAAACAGCCAACCTACAATTACCCAGAAGTTAAATTTAGGATTAATCAAGTGCCAGTGATCCTCGGAAAAGAAAATATGTCTTTTATTGAAATTGCACTTAAGTACAATCTGCCATTGTACAAGCTATTTGAATACAATGAAATTGAAGCTTCAAATCTTTTAGAAAGAGATCAATTGATTTTTCTTGCGTCAAAAAAGAAAATAGGTGCCACCTCATTTCATACGGTCAAATACAATACTAGTTTACACGAGATTAGTCAATTAGAAGGTGTGCAACTTAGCGCTTTAAAATTATACAACCCTCAATTAACAGATTCTATTAAAGAAGGCACACAAGTATTATTGTTCAAAGAAAAAGAAAATAGTACTGTAATAAAAAAAGACAATAGCTTATTGTTTAATAAAAGAAAAAAATAAATATTCATCTACTCCAAAATTATAGATATGTCTACCATACAAGTTTTAGATAAAACATTTGAACCTTATTTAAAAGAAGCTGCAATTCAAGAAAAGATTACCAAGCTGGCAGTACAATTAAATCAAGACTACGCAGGGAAGCGTCCTCTATTCTTATCCGTTCTTAATGGCTCTTTCTTATTTACTGCAGACCTATTTAAGCAAATCACCATAGAGGCCGAAGTAAGTTTTATTAAATTAGCCTCCTATAAAGGAACTAGCTCAACGGGCAATGTGATTACCGCAATAGGATTAGATATCAATGTAAAAGACAGGCATATCATTATCTTAGAAGATATTATTGATACTGGTAAGACCTTACATCACTACCTACCTCAATTGGAAAGTATGCAACCTACCTCGGTTAAAATTGCAGTATTACTCAATAAAAAAGAAGCATTAATATATCCCGTTCAAATTGATTACGCTTGTTTTGACATTCCTAATAAATTTGTGGTAGGCTATGGACTGGACTATGATGGACTAGGAAGAAACAGTAGAGACATTTATCAATTAAAAGCATAAAAAAAAGGGACAATTAAAATTGTCCCTTTTTTTTACAATCTTATTATCAATTATATAATAGTATTACTTAAACGCTTCTTTTACTTTGTCGTAAAAACTTTTGTCTCCTTTGATAGGTTTAGGTTTAAAATTCTCACTTTCTTGCATTTTATTTAAAGCAACTTTTTCTTCTTCACTTACTTCTTGTGGTGTCCAAATATTCACATGAATCAATTGGTCTCCCTTTGCATAACCTTGTACTTCTGGGAATCCTTTTCCTTTTAATCTAAATATTTTACCACTTTGTGTACCTGCTGGTATTTTAATTTTTGCACGAGCATCAATGGTCGGCACTTCTACACTTGTACCAAAAATAGCGTCAGGGATGGTAATGTATAAGTCAAAGGATACATTCAATCCATCTCTGTGAAGGGACTCATGTTGCTCTTCCTCTATCATGATGATTAAATCTCCAGAAGACCCTCCACGCTCGCCCGCATTGCCTTTACCAGACATGCTCAATTGCATGCCATCTTGCACACCTGCAGGGATGTCTATTGAAATAGTCTCCTCTCCATATACTCTACCCTCGCCCTTACATGGGGTACATTTTGCAGTCACTGTACTTCCTTCTCCATTACAAGTAGGACATGTATTTACAGTTTGCATTTGCCCTAAGAAAGTATTGGTCACTTTTCTTACTTGACCTGAACCCTTACAGGTACCACAAGATTGAATACTAGAATTATCTTTAGCACCATTGCCTCCACAAGTAGTACAAAGCACATGCTTCTTCACTTTAACTTGTTTGTTAACACCATTCGCTATCTCTTCGTAATTCATTTTTAATTTGATCCTTAAATTACTTCCTCTTTGGCCTCTAGCTTTGGCACCACCTCTAGAACGACTTTGTCCACCGCCAAAAAATCCTCCAAACATATCATCACCAAACACATCACCAAACTGACTAAAGATATCGTTCATATCCATACCGCCGCCGCTGTATCCACCACCACCAGCAGTTCCAGGTCCAAAAGCTTGGTGCCCAAAACGATCATATTTTGCTTTCTTATCTGTATCACTTAAAATTTCATAGGCTTCTGCTGCTTCTTTAAATTTCTCCTCCGCTGCCTTATCACCAGGATTTCTATCCGGGTGAAATTGCATCGCAACTTTACGGTACGCCTTTTTTATTTCATCTGCAGATGAAGATTTGCTCACGCCTAATATTTCGTAAAAATCTCTTTTTGACATATTGCTTTGTTTATTTACCTACAACCACTTTTGCAAAACGAATAATTTTATCGTTCAAATAATATCCCTTTGTTACTTCATCAATGACTTTACCTTTTTTTGAAGCATCAGGAACAGGCACTTCTGTAATGGCTTCGTGTAATTCAACATCAAATGCTTGATCAATGCTTTCCATTGCTTTTAAGCCTTTTGCTTGAAGGGTTGCTCTAATTTTATTAAAAACCAATTGGATGCCTTCCTTTTGAACTGCGATATCGTCAGAACCATTCAATTGCTTCTCTGCACGATCACAGTCATCCATCACATCCAAAAGAGACACAATCACATCCTTTCCAGCCGTTTGGATCAAATCCACACGTTCTTTAGCGGTTCTTCTTTTGAAGTTTTCAAATTCTGCCATTAAGCGCAAAAATTTATCCTTTTGGTCTGCCAAATCCGCCTTCAACTGATCTAACTCACTCAAGGGTACCTCCTCGGTTTCAGGGGCTGTTTGAGCGCCATTTTCTGTATCAGCAATTGGTTCTTGACTTAATTGTTCTTTATCTTCCATAATTGACTATTTGTACTCTACTTCACGCAAATATATTGCCAAAGCAATAAAAGAGCAAAATTGACATAAAAGGGGCTTAAAATGAACAAGTTGTCACTCAATCTGTGCCTATCTTTGACAAATGACAAAGGTTTACCTAAATAAGCGCATTACCCCAAGGATCGCCATGGGGCATCCATGGATTTATAACAACGAAATAGATCGTATTGCTGGCACAGTTGCCCCAGGGGATATTGTAGAAGTCTACTACTTTGACGGTCAATTAGCAGGTCGAGGCTATATCAACCCAGGATCTCAAATCATGATCCGTTTATTGACTCGAAAAAGAGACAATATTGATGCGGCATTTTTCCATCAAAAAATTAGTGAAGCTTGGGCCTATAGACAACAATTAGGCTATACAGAAAATTGTAGATTGGTATTTGGTGAAGCAGATGGCTTACCAGCTTTGATCATTGATAAGTTCAATGATTATTTTGTTTTACAAACTTTATCATTGGGTATTGAGCAATGGAAGACTGCCATTGTAGATGCGATCAATGCCATCTTTAAGCCAAAGGGGATTTATGAAAGAAACGATGTGCCTGTTAGAGAACTAGAAGGACTTGAACAAAAGAAGGATTTTTTATCTGATCCATTTCCAACAGAAATCATCATTCAAGAAAATGGTTTACAATTTTATGTAGATATTGAGCATGGACAAAAAACCGGTTATTTTTTAGACCAGCAAGACAATCGTCGTGCTATTCAACATATCGTAAAAGGGGCAGATGTTTTAGGCGCCTTCACTTATACAGGTACTTTTGAAATACATGCTGCACATTATGGTGCAAAATCTGTATTAGGTATTGATATTTCTGAAAATGCAGTGGCACAAGCCAATAGAAATGCTGCATTGAATAAGCTAGATCATATTGTGAAATTTGAAGCAATGAATGCTTTTGATGTCTTAAAAAACTGGGGCAAAGAAGGTAGAAAATATGATGTGGTGATGTTGGATCCACCTGCTTTTACAAAAAACAGAAGTAGTATCGAAAAAGCAGTTACTGGATACAAAGAGATTAATTTAAGGGGGATGAAAATGATCAACAATGGAGGCTTTTTAGTCACTTCTAGTTGCACCAACCTAGTGAGTCCAGAGTTGTTCTTAGATACCATCTTTATGGCCGCAAAAGACGCCAAGAAAAGGATAAGACAGGTTACGTATCAATCACAATCAAGCGATCACCCTATTATTTGGGGAATGGAGAATACCCATTATTTAAAATTCTTGATTGTTGAGGTTTGTGATAAATAAAGCCTTTACTCAAAATCGATTTAAACATAAGCAAGAACCAAAAAGGGCCCAATGGACCCTTTTCAAAATAATTATAGGTCAAAATTGTTAGGGCTTATATTTTATAAAGCCCTAACAATTTTTAACGTTTCAGTTCAATGAATTCAATGTTGTTTGAATAGCCTCAAAATTAGGTAAATCTCCAGGTGTAGGACAAACTTCAGCATATTGTACCACGCCATTCGCATCAAGCACAAATGCTGCACGCTTACTAACACCTTGCATTTCAAAAGCAGGGAAAGTTTCATACAATACATCAAACGCTGTTGCTGCAGCTTTATTAAAATCACTCAATAAAGGGAAATTTAATTTTTGCTCTTCCTTAAACTTGCCTAATGCAAATAAAGAATCTACAGAAATTCCATATACTTGGGCATTGGTCGAATTGTATGCTGCGATATTGTCTCTTACATTACAAAGTTCAGTTGTACAAACACCTGTAAAAGCAAGTGGAAAAAATAAAAGTACCACATTCTTTCCTTTAGCGTCTGCTAATTGAACTGGATTTTTATCTGTATCAAATAAAGTAAAATTTGGAGCGTTTTGTCCGATTGAAATTGGCATAGTTGTATATTTTAATAGTTTAACAAATCAAATGTAAAAGTGTTTAATGAAACCTCCCTTATTTTAATAAAATTAATGTTTAATAAGGTCTAATTTTTCTCTTTTCGATAATGCTTCCACAGAGTCCATTAACTCTTTCATGTCAACTGGGTGCTTATCTAGATAAGCCATTGTAGTATAAAATTGTACTCGATCTATTTTATTTAAATTGAATACACGTTGGTAATATTCTGCTTTTACAAGCGATGGCTTTATGGTGGTGTCGGTCTGAATTTGTCTTGAAAGGTATTCATCTACCTGCATCAATTGCCATACAGTTTGCTGCATCGTTTTGATAGGTAAAATGGCCTCCTTTTCTGCTTTCTTAGAGTCACATGCCCCAAGCAATAAAAATGCTATACTAATGAGCTTTTTCATTCAAAATAGGTTTTATACTTATTGATATTTGTAATGTCAATAGCAGATAAGGTTGTCATCAGTTGCTTTTTAGTTGGCCTATCCGCATTCGAAAACAACCCAATTAATTCTGTCACCCTGCCTTGCATAAAAATAGGGATGACCATGGAGTTCACATTGTCCTCGTTTAATTCTTGTAGACTCATGAGTGCATTCAGAATGGCCACTTTTGCCTGCTCTGGCTGTTCGGCCATTTGATCCATCCCTTTTCTATAATAGTTAAAACTAATTTCATGTAATTTATCAAAACCGCTTTTAGTAAGATTGTCAATGAATACGAATCGGTTACGTTGTCCATCATAAGATTTCCATCCACTGATACCTGATCCATCGGGCGCATTGTACACCACATTTAATGCTTTATTAAAATAAGGCGCGCCTCCATTTTTAGAAAACGAATCGTAATCTAAGCCTAGAATGATATACACATAATAGGCCAGCGTGGCTGTTAAATTTGCTTCTAATGCATCTGTTCTGGCTACATTATTTTCATTGAATTCAATAGGCTGACCTAATTGATATTTAAATGTGAAATTAGCATCCTGCATATTCAATAATGGTGTCGTATAATTGGCACGATACACGGGCCGATTAGCAACAATACTTAATTTCGCATTGTACACACCTGGAGCAACAACGGATTCAATGGTAATAAAAAAACTACAATCTACTTTTTCTTCTTGTGTAAATATATCTGAAGTCCATTTACGTTGGTTGATAAAATCTTTTAACTGTGATTGAAGTTGCGTAAAAATTTTAGGATCAACTTGATTGTCCACTTTATTGGTTTGCAAGCTTACAACGGAAGCAATCTCCTGTCCTTTCAAATGTTGAAAAGTACAAAAGCAAAATAAAATGATTCCTATTTGTTTTAAAAACATGCTTGCTTGTTTTATACTCTAAAATACAAAAACGTCCCGAAGATTCGGGACGTTTTATATAAATACCTTTATAAGTTTAACGGAATAAATCCGCTTCCTCATTTTTACGATGATAGATCTTGTCTTCAATGAATTCAGCAGTTGCTAAAATAGCTGGATTTGGCATACGCTCATAAGCTTTAGAGATTTCAATTTGCTCTTTATTCTCATGAATCTCTTCCAAGCTGTCTGTATGGCTTGCGAACTCCTCTAATTTAGAATGCAATTCTTCTCTAATAGAGATATTGATTTGATTTGCTCTTTTGGCAATAATAGAAATTGATTCATACAAATTTCCTGTCTTTGCTTTCAAGGCTTTCAAACTTTTTGTTTCAACTACAGCAGGTGTGTTAGCACCCATATGTCTTCTTAATTTACTCATTTTATATTATTTAAATATTGATCAGTTTGTTTCTTTATTTTTTTTGCTTCAGTCATCAATGGACTATCACTATATCTATCTACAAAATCATTGTATTCAAATATCACTTTTTCAAAACGTTCTTTTTGTTTATCAACGAAGCTATTTTCTGCAAACTTGAAATAGGCCTTCAAAGTTAATAACTTATATCTATCAGCTTGTTTAGAGTCAGGGAAGTAATCTGATAACAAACCATAAGATATAGCAGCTGCACGATACAAGGCAAGGTCAAAATACAATGTGGATGTTTTATAGTCCTTCAATTCCAGCTTTTCTCTACAAGCATCAATTACTTCTGAAGCCTCCTTCACTTTTGGACTCGTTGGATGCGCATCAATAAAAGACTGCATTAATTGCATGGCCCTATTGGTGGTAGTTTGATCTAATTCAGCTTTTGGAGAACGTTGAAAATAAGTATAAGCCCTCATAAATTCTACTTCTTCCACTTTTGGAGAATTAGGGAAATACTCTACAAAAGTTTTATATATATTTTCTGCATTCTCATAATCCTTATCATAATAATAAGAATTCGCATACATTAAATACAATTCCTCATAACGAGGCGTTCCTTTTACGAACTGAATAACTGATTCAAAGAGCTGTTGTGCGTTAGTGTATTTCTTTTCTGCATAATACTTTTCAGCCATTTTGATCTTATAGTCTGTGTCCTTGTTCTTCAATACTTTTTGGAACTTTGAAGTACAGGCACTCAAACTCAAAATCAGGCAAAATAATAAGATGATTCTATTCATACAGGGTGGCAAAATTAACTAATAATCCCCAATTTAGTACGAAAAAGATTGCGAATAAAGGCTTTGACGTTAAGAAATCGCTAAAACCTGCTTGATAGTCAGTTATTTACCAAAAAGCCCATGGGGGGCTTTAAATCATTAGTGTGTTTTTTTGAGCCTTTATATTTCTATAAAAGGCGACAAAAAACAAAAGCCCCTTCCCGAATCATCGGTAAGGGGCTTTTATCAAGATATCATTAAGGATTCTACCCTTCGTTTTTCTCGTCTAATTTCGCTTTGATTTCTGCTAAAGCACCTAAATCACCTAAGGTAGATTTCTCTACTTTAGCTTGTACTGCTTTAACTGCTTTTTTAGTGTTATCACTATCAGCTTTTGCTTCTTTCTTAGCTACTTCTTTTTCTTCTTGGATGTTTTGCTCCCAAATTCTTGCATGAGACACTACAATACGTTTTTCATTACGATCGAATTCGATCACCATGAATTGTGCAGTTTCTTCGGCTTGAACTTGTTTGCCATCTTCTTTAGCTAAGTGACGGTTAGGCGCGAAACCTTCTAAACCATAAGGCATTTGTACGATAGCACCTTTTTCATCCTTACGGCTGATGGTACCTTCGTGAATTGATCCAATTGCAAAAGTTGCTTCTAATGCATTCCAAGGATCTTCTTCTAATTGCTTATGACCTAATTGTAATTTTCTGTTTTCTTTGTCGATGTTCAAGATAATGATGTCGATAGACTCTCCTACTTTCACATACTCAGAAGGGTGATTGAAACGCTTCAACCAGCTTAAATCGCTGATGTGAATCATTCCACCAATACCAGATCCTAATTCAATAAACACACCGTAAGGAGTGATATTTTTAACTAGACCTTTGTGCTTGCTTTGTTCAGGGAATTTATTATCGATTGCATTCCAAGGATCTTGAGACATTTGTTTAATGCTTAAGCTCATCTTACGTGCATCTTTATCTAATGTAACCACCTTCGCTTCATGCTCGTCTCCTAATTTGAAGAATTCTTTAGCGTTGATTGGTGTGTTCGCCCAAGTGATTTCAGAAACGTGAACTAGACCTTCAACACCTGGTTGAATTTCTAAGAACGCACCGTAATCTTCGATGTTCACAACTTTACCTTTCACTACACTACCTTCTGATAAGTCAGCTGGTAATACATCCCAAGGGTGTGGAGTCAATTGTTTTAAACCTAAGCTGATACGTTTTTTGTCATCATCAAAGTCTAATACAACCACTTGAATCTTCTGATCCATCTTAACCACTTCACTTGGATGAGAAATTCTACCCCAAGAGATATCCGTGATATACAATAAACCATCTAATCCACCTAAGTCCATGAAGGCTCCGAAATCAGTGATGTTTTTAACAACACCTTCTAATACTTGACCTTTCTCTAATTTACTCATGATCTCTGCACGTTGTGCTTCGATATCGCTTTCAATTAATGCTTTATGTGATACAACGGCATTCTTAATTGTTTCGTTAATCTTAACAACTTTGAACTCCATTGTTTTTCCTACGAATTGATCGTAATCTGTAACTGGCTTCACATCGATTTGAGAACCTGGTAAGAAAGTTTCCATACCAAATACATCCACGATTAATCCACCTTTAGTTTTGCTTGTAACTAAACCGGTAACAACTTCACCAGTCTTATGTACTTCCATAATACGCTCCCAAGCACGGTAGATACGAGCAGACTTACGGCTTAAGTGAAGATTACCATCACGGTCTTCTTTTTCTACTACCATTACCTCAACTGTATCACCAGTTTTTACACCATTGGTGTCACGGAATTCATTCAATGAAACCAAGCCATCACTTTTAAATCCGATGTTTACTACCACATCAGTTTTAGTTAAAGCAACAACAAGACCATTCATAATCTCACCGTCATTAATTTGTACGAAAGTGTCATCATACACTTTATCATACTTTACTCTTTCAGCTTCGGCATAAGAACTCACATTACGTTTGTCTACGCTCCAATCGAAATCGTCGTGTGCAGTTTCAACCACTACCACTTCAGGTGCTTTTGTTATCGCAGTTTCTTCAACAGCTGTAGCGCCATCGAACTCCTGTGCTTCTGCGTTTAGGTTTTTTGAAAATAGTTTCATATAAAATCCGGCGTTTTTGAACCGGAGAGCAAAGGTAGTATAAATGGGATAAAATAGATGCAAAAAGCCCCAAAAAATGAGGCATTATTAAATTCTAACTAATTGATTTTCAATAAGAAATTGAAGCTGTATTGACTTAGATGCCAAAGGATGTATTATTTAAGACTAAGCATCCTGTTTTAAGCCCCCATATGCTGTGCAGCAAGCCATCCCGATGTCCATGCATGTTGGAAATTAAAACCTCCTGTGATTCCATCTACGTCCATCATTTCACCTGCAAAATGTATACCTGTTACCATTTTACTTTCCATTGTAATGGCGTCTATTTCTGCAAGGTCTACTCCACCACAGGTCACAAATTCCTCTTTGAAAGTGGTCTTTCCTTTAATTGACAATGACATTCTTGTGAGTAATTGAATGAGCTGTTGTTGTTGTGTATTTTTAAGATCGGCCCATTTTGTTTGTAAAACGATTCCCGATTCTGTTAATAGGTAATGCCAAAGTCTTTGTGGCAGATCAAATGGATTCTTTGATCCCATTTCCCTTCTTCCTAAATCTTGTCTAAAATTCATCCACTCTAATCGCAACGAATTTTCATTATATAAAGGCACCCAATTAATTAAAATATTGCCTTCGTAGTTTGCATCTGCCATGGCCCTAGCGCACCATGCAGATAACTTAATAGCTGCAGGTCCACTGATACCCCAATGCGTGATGAGTAAGGGTCCTTGTTCAATAAATTTCTCACCCTGCCATTGTATACTTGCTTGCTCCACTGATAAGCCCATTAAAGTCGTAATTTTTTTATCAATGACATTGAATGTAAACAGTGATGGTACTGAAGGAATAAAATGATGCCCTAAGGTTTCAATCCATTTAAAATTTTCTGCCTTCACAATGCCACCAACAGCAAAACAAATTTGATCTGCTTTAAGGACTATTTTATTACTACAAATTATTTCGAATTGATTAGTAGCGTCGGCCTTTTTTTCAACACTGACTACTTCATGGTTTAAAAGTATTTCAATTTGATATTGATTTACTTTTTGCATAAAGCAGGCTACAATTGTTTCGGAATCATTGGTGATAGGAAACATGCGGCCATCTTTCTCTGTATGTAATTTAACTTCGTTATGAGCAAACCAGTCGATTGTTTGCTTTGTTGCAAATTGATAAAATGCCTTCTTTAGAAAACGCTGTCCTCTTGGATACTTTTGAATTAAATGGTCTACGTCAGGGCATGCATGTGTTACATTGCAACGTCCGCCTCCACTTACACGTACTTTTGATAATAATTTAGTAGATTTTTCTACGATGGTCACATGCCAATTTGGATGCATTTCTGCAATTTGTATCGCACAGAAAAAACCTGCAGCTCCACCTCCTACGACTACAATGTTTTTTGTTTCCATGACGCTATTTTACAAATTAATAGTAAGATGAATTCAAATTGATATTTGCTTTTTCAGCAGCTTCAATGATGGAGAAATCTGATAAAATCAATGCTTCATTTTTTTTAACACAAACGTCATGTTCAAAATGTACAGATGCTTTTCCGTCCTGTGTTCTAACAGTCCATCCATCCTCTTCGGTAAAAACTTTATGTGTGCCTAAATTAATCATAGGCTCAATCGCCAATACTAGATTTTCAACCAGCTTCATACCCGTTCCTCTTTTACCATAATTAGGCACTTGAGGATCTTCATGTAATGCTGTTCCTAAACCATGCCCTACTAATTCTCTTACAACACCATAACCATTTTTTTTCTCAGTATGTTCTTGTATTGCAAAACCAATGTCTCCCACTCTATTATTCACAATTGCTTTTTCGATTCCTTTATACAATGATTCTTTAGTCACCTTAACCAATTGTAAGAGTTCTGGTGCTACCTCCCCTAAAATAAAAGTATAAGCGTGGTCTCCATGCCAGCCATTTAAAATCACGCCTAAATCGATAGATACAATATCTCCCTCTTTCAATGCAATTTTATTTGGAAAACCATGCACCACCACCTCATTCACTGATGCACAGATATTGTGCGGATAACCATGATAATTATAAAAGGACAAAGTGGCTTTATGGTCTTTCACAAATTCCATGCAAAATTGATCTATGTCTAAGGTGGTTATTCCTGGCTTGATCATTTTAGCAACCTCTGTCAAAGTTTGACTCACTAATAAAGCAGCCTCTTTCATGAGGCCAACTTGTTCTTCTGATTTTGTATATACCATAGAAAGTGAATTCGTTGCTAAAAAAACAAACCTGTCTTTTAATGGACAGGTTTGTAAATATAATTATATATAAACAATTACATACCTGTAATTGGCGATCTTCCTTGAACACGACCCGTACTCATTAATCCATCATATTGACGCATTAATAAATAAGTTTCAATTTGTTGTAAAGTATCCAAGATAACACCAACCATGATTAATAAAGATGTACCTCCAAAGAAAGTGCTAAAACCTTGAGTGACACCCAATTTTTGAGCAAAGCCTGGAAGGATACCTACCAATGCTAATAAGATCGCACCTGGCAAAGTAATTCTATCCATTACAGCACCGATATAGTCTGTAGTTGGTTGACCAGGCTTTACACCAGGAATGAATCCATTGTTACGCTTAAGGTCTTCGGAGATTTGCTTTGGATTAAAAATTAATGCAGTATACAAGAAAGTAAATCCAATGACCATCACTGAATAAATCAACATGTACCAAACATTGCTGTGGTCATTGAAAATTCGAACGATACCTTGAGCAGAATCAATATTTGTGAAAGAAACTAAAGTTGGCAAAAACATAATTGCTTGTGCAAAAATGATTGGCATTACACCAGCACTATTTACCTTAACTGGTAAAAACTGACGTGCTCCACCTACTTGAGCGCCACCAATGACTTGCTTTGCATAAGTTACAGGGATCTTACGATCACCTTGTACCAATAAAATCAAGCCCATAATAATGGTCACTAAAATAGCCACTTCAATTAAGAAAATCAACAAACCACCACCACCTTTTTGGCTCTTAGAACCAAATTCCATGATGATTGATTGCGGTAAACGCGCTAAGATACCCACCATGATGATGATAGAAGTACCATTGCCTAAACCTTTATCTTGAATTTTCTCACCTAACCACATTACAAACAAAGTACCAGCTGTTAAAGTGACTACAGTAGAGAACCAGAAATAATCTTTGTATGCAGGAATCAATGCGTCAGCATAACCTGGGCTATTTAAATACGCTACATATGCACCCGCTTGAAACAAAGTTACAATCACTGTCAAATAACGTGTCCATTGATTGATCTTGTTTCTTCCACTCTCTCCTTCTTTTTGAATCTTCTGTAATTGAGGCACTAAAATAGTCATCAACTGCATAAAGATAGAAGCAGAGATATAAGGCATAATACCCAAAGCTAAAATTGAAGCTTGAGAGAATGCACCACCAGCGAACATATCAAAAATGCCTAATAAACCATTGTTACCACCAGCTTTTTGAGCTGCTTCGATCGCCAATGGATTAATACCAGGTAAAGTGATTTGTGCACCAATTCTATAAGTCAATACGAACAACAAAGTCACTATAATCTTAGATTTTAGTTCGTCGATTGCCCAAATATTTTTAAATGTATCTATTAGTTTTTTCATCAGTGTTTAATTATGTGCTTGGCCCTTTAAATTAAAAAGACGCACTGTTAATGCGTCTTGCAATATACTAAAAAAATTAGATTATTTCAATGGTTCCGCCAGCTGCAACGATCGCATCTTGTGCTTTCTTACTTGCTGCGTTGACTCTGAAATTGATCTTAGTTTTTAATTCGCCATTTGCTAACACTTTTACTAAATCAGTACGACTGATTAAGCTATTCATGTATAAGTTTTCTGGAGTAATTTCTGTAAAACCATATTTCTCGATCAATTGATCTAATTGACCTAAGTTGAATACTACGTAGTCAATACGGTTGATATTTTTGAATCCACGCTTTGGAACTCTACGTTGAATTGGCATCTGACCACCTTCGTGTGCCATTTTGCTTTTGTAACCAGCACGAGACTGACCACCTTTATTACCTTTAGTAGATGTACCACCCTTACCAGATGCTTCACCTCTACCGATTCTAATTGCTTTGTGTACTGAACCTTCTGCAGGTTTTAAATTGTGTAATTTCATTTTTTTGATTTTTACTTTCGGGGAATCTCCCCTCGCATTATAAATTGAGAAGTTTCGCTAATTAAGCGATCTCTTCTACTTTAATTAAGTGGCTTACTTTATTCACCATACCTAAGATTTGAGGCGTTGCCTCAACTTCTTTAGTAGCGTTTATTTTTCTAAGACCTAATGCAATCAAAGTTTGTTTTTGACGCTCAGATCTGTCGATGCCGCTTTTTACTTGAGTTATTTTAATCTTTTTCATCTGTAATTATTGATGGTGTATTTAGAAAATCAATGACTTGATTATCCGTTAAATACTTTTGATAATTTAATGTTTCTTGTTTTTGCAACTTGAATTGGCTCACGTAACAAACCTAAAGCTTTGATGGTTGCTTTCACCACGTTATGTGGATTAGCAGAACCTAAGCTTTTAGCTAAGATATCCGTGATACCTGCGCTCTCTAATACAGCACGCATGCTACCACCCGCAATTACACCGGCTCCGTGTGCAGCTGGCTTAATCATTACTTTAGCAGCACCTTCTTTAGCCAATTGCTCATGAGGAATCGTTCCGTGCATAATTGGCACTTTCACTAAATTCTTCTTCGCATCTTCAATACCTTTTGTAATGGCTTCTTGCACTTCTTTAGCTTTACCTAAACCTTGACCAACCACACCATTTTCATTACCTACTACTACTAAAGCAGAGAAGCTGAAAGTACGGCCACCCTTGGTTGTTTTAACTACACGATTGATTGAAACTACTTTTTCTTTTAGTTCAGTATCAACTGCTGCTTTAACCTTATTTACGTTTAATTTAGACATGATTTACTATTAGTATTTTATCGAATTAAAATTGAAGTCCACCAGCTCTAGCACCTTCTGCTACGGCCTTGATTCTTCCATGATATAAGTTACCACCTCTGTCAAATACACAAGTTGTGATATTAAGAGCCAATGCTTTTTTAGCAACTGACTCCCCAGCTAATTTAGCCTTATCAATTTTAGGTACTTTTTGTGCTTCGATATCTGCTTCTCTAGAAGACGATGCTGCTAAGGTTACCCCGTTTACATCATCAATCAATTGGCAATAAATATCAGCGTTACTTCTGAATACAGATAAACGAGGCTTCGCTGAAGTACCTTCTACTTTCTTACGAATTCTGTATCTGATCTTTTGTCTTTGAGCTAATTTACTCATAATGATTATTTTTTATTCGAGCGATGCTGCCGCTCGTCGTGTTTTTTAATGTTTATTTACCTGCTGCTTTACCTGCTTTTCTTCTTACAACCTCATCAGAATATCTTACACCTTTTCCTTTGTATGGTTCTGGCTTACGTAATCCTCTGATTTTAGCAGCAACTTGACCAATTAATTGCTTGTCTGCACTCTCTAAGAAGATCTTTGGATTCTGACCCTTCTCAGTGGTAGTTGTTACAGTCAATTCTTTTGGAACGTCAAATATGATATTGTGAGAGTATCCTAATGCTAAGTCTAACACATTACCTGTATTAGCAGCTTTAAAACCCACACCCACTAATTCTAATTCTTTTTTGTATCCTTCAGTTACACCCTTCACTAAGTTTGAAATCAAAGAACGATATAAACCGTGCATTGCTCTGTGTCGGATTTGTTCTGTTGGACGCTTAACGTTTACTTCGTTTCCTTCTACTTCAACGATGATATCGCGATCAACTTCTTGAGTCAAAGTGCCTTTAGGGCCTTTAACAGTAACTACTGCATCTTTAACGGATACAGTCACCCCAGCTGGGATTGTAATTGGTTTTTTTCCTATACGTGACATAGTCGATTTTTTATTTTTTGTGAAACTTAGTTGTTTTCAGCCCCGACTAAAAGGCTTAACTGCTAACTAAGCAATGAAATTATTGTTAATTAAGTTTTACTATGTAATTGCACATAAAACTTCACCACCTACATTGTTCGCTTTAGCTTCTTTATCTGTCATCACTCCTTTAGAAGTTGACAAGATAGCGATACCTAAACCATTGCTAACTCTTTTAATCTCTGCAGGTTTTGCGTAATGACGTAAACCTGGACGGCTGATACGCTCTAAAGAACGAATAGCTGGTTGTTTTGAGTTGACATCATACTTCAAGGCGATCTTGATCAACCCTTGTTTTGTATCATCTTCAAATTTGTACTTTAAGATATAACCTTGATTGTATAAAATCTCAGTGATACGCTTCTTTAAATTAGATGCAGGGATCTCGACAATACGGTGACCAGCCATTTGGGCGTTACGTATTCTTGTTAAGTAGTCTGCTATTGGATCTGTTACCATTATTAGTATTTTAAATCAGTTCTAAATGTTGTTTGTTTCAGTATTCAAATAAATGAACTTAAATCAATCGAAAATATTACCAGCTTGCTTTTTTCACTCCTGGAATCATTCCGTTCAAAGCCATGTCACGGAACATATTTCTTGAAATACCGAAGTACCTCATATATCCTCTAGGACGACCTGTTAATTGACAACGGTTCTTTAAACGAACTGGAGATGCATTCTTTGGTAATTTATCCAAACCTGCATAATCGTTAGCAGCTTTTAATTCAGCACGCTTTGCAGCGAATTGCTTCACAGTTGCTTCACGCTTTCTTTGTCTAGCTTTGACTGATGCTCTTGCCATAATATTTTAATTAGTTGTTATCTTTTTTAATGTTTTTGAAAGGCATACCCAATTCTTTTAATAATTCGTATGCTTCTTCATTGGTATTAGCAGATGTCACGAAAGTGATATCCAAACCAGTAATTTTATTTACTTTATCGATATCAATTTCTGGGAAGATGATCTGCTCAGTGATACCTAAAGTATAGTTTCCACGGCCATCGAAAGCCTTGTCGCTAATACCTTTGAAATCACGAACACGTGGTAAAGAAACTGCCACTAAACGGTCTAAGAATTCATACATCTTTACACCTCTTAAAGTTACACGAGCGCCGATTGGCATACCCTTACGTAATTTAAAGTTGGAGATATCTTTCTTAGAAAGTGTTGGTACAGCTTTTTGACCAGTAATCATAGTTAGCTCATCGATAGCGATGTCTACTAATTTCTTGTCATTTACTGCGCCATTCACACCACGGTTGATGCAAATTTTTTCTAACTTAGGAGTTTGCATTACAGACTTGTAACCAAACTTTTTTGATAAAGCAGGGATCACTTCTTTAGTGTACTTGTCTGCTAATCTTGGAGTGTATTTTACGGTACTCATTATTTAATTACCTCCCCTGATTTTTTTGAAATTCTTACTAATTTACCTGTCTCTCTTGAACGCTTCACTTTAGTTGGCGCGCTTGTTTTAGCATCCCATAACATTACATTACTAATGTTGATAGAAGCTTCTACTTTAACGATACCACCTTTTGTATTTGAAGCAGATGGCTTAGTGTGCTTTGTTGCGATGGCTACACCTTCAACAATTACACGACCTTTTTCTACATTCACTTCCAATACTGTGCGAGGTTTTTTCAAGTCCTTATCATCTCCAGCAATAACTACTACGCTATCGCCTTTCTTGATGCTGTATTTGGGTTTGAATCTTTTGATCATAATTATTTATATTTTATAACACCTCTGGTGCTAATGAAACAATTTTCATGTATCCTTTGTCACGCAATTCACGAGCTACTGGGCCAAAGATACGTGTGCCTCTAGGCTCTTCTGAATTGTTTAACAATACCACAGCGTTGTCATCAAAACGGATATAAGAACCGTCTTTTCTGCGCAACTTATTTTTTGTACGAACGATAACTGCTTTTGAAACAGTACCTTTCTTAATACCGCCTGCAGGAATGGCATCCTTAACAGTTACAACGATGGTATCACCAATCTTTGCAAAGTCTTGTCCGCTATTTCCAAGTACCTTGATACAAAGTACTTCTTTTGCGCCGCTATTATCAGCTACATTGAGCCTACTTTCTTGCTGAATCATTTTATTTAGCTTTTAGCTTTTTCCTTGTTCTATTGAACTCGGGTGAATACGATTTATTACTTAATTCCTTGGTTTGTTAGGGTAAGCTTATTTAGCTTTCTCCACTACTTCAACCAATCTCCAACGCTTTGTTTTACTAAGAGGACGGGTTTCCATGATCTTAACAATATCCCCCATTGTACACTCGTCTTTTTCGTCGTGTGCATGGAACTTTGTTGTTTTTTTCACGAACTTACCGTAGATCGGGTGTTTCACTTTTCTTTCAACTGCAACAGTAATGGTTTTATTCATTTTGTTACTAGTTACTACACCGATTCTCGTTTTACGTAAATTTCTTACTACCATTGTCATAATTTTATACTGTTAAATATCGGTTAGATACCTAACTCTTTTTTCTTTAATTCCGTTTTTAAACGGGCAATGTCTTTACGAAGTCCGCGGATGCTCATTGGATTCTCTAAAGGAGAAATAGCATGAGCGAACTCTAATTTCTTAAGTCTTAATTGATCTTCAGAGATACGGGCAGTTAAGTCCGCAGCGCTTAAACCTTTTAGTTCCTTATTAAAATCATATGTCTTGTTTGCCATAGCAAATACTTTTTTTTTGTTATCCTTATTAATTACAAGGCTCTAATTATAAATCTCTTCTTGTAACGAACTTAGTGTTGATTGGTAATTTCTGTGCAGCTAAGCCCATCGCAATTTTTGCAACTTCTGGTGTAACACCGTCAATTTCAAAAATTATACGACCTGGTTCTACCACAGCAGCCCAGAATTCAGGGTTACCTTTACCTTTACCCATTCTCACCTCTGCAGGCTTACGAGTAATAATTTTATCTGGAAAAACACGAATCCATACATTACCTTCTCTCTTCATTGCACGTGTCATCGCTTGACGCGCAGACTCAATTTGTCTGTTTGTCAACCAAATTGGATCTAATGATTTTAGTGCAAAAGAACCAAAAGCAATAGAAGTTCCGCGCTTCGCTACTTCGCGAATACGTCCTTTCTGTTGTTTTCTGTGTTTACTTCTTTTTGGCTGTAACATCTTATTATATTGTTATCTCTTAATTAATTAATTATCTTTTTCTTGGACCACCTGCTCCTGGACCACGACGATCGTTGTTTCTATCATCACGACGGTCGTCACGACGATCTCCACCACGGAAGTCAGCTCTTTCTCCTGCATCTTTACCACCAATGATGTTCGGATTTAAATCACGCTTTCCAAGAACTTCACCTTTACAAATCCATACTTTGATACCGATTTTGCCGTAGACTGTTAATGCAAACAAGCTAGCATAGTCGATGTCCATTCTGAAAGTATGTAAAGGCACTCTACCTTGCTTGATCTCTTCGGAACGAGCAATCTCAGCTCCTCCGATACGACCACCTACTTTGATTTTGATTCCTTCTGCACCCATTCTCAAGGTAGAAGCAATCGCCATTTTAATAGCACGCTTGTAGTTAATACGATTTTCAATTTGACGCGCAATTGTTTCACCAACGATTGTTGCATCTAATTCTGGACGACGAATCTCTAGAATGTTGATTTGAACATCGTCTTTGTGCGTTAATTTCTTTAACTCTTCTTTGATACGATCTACCTCGCCACCACCCTTACCTATGATGATACCTGGTTTAGACGTGTGAATCGTAATGATTAACTTACCTAATGTGCGTTCGATAACGATACGAGCGATGCCGCCCTTGTTAATACGTGCAATTAAATAAGTACGGATTTTATGGTCCTCAATTAACTTAGTAGCGTAATCTTTTTTATTACCGTACCAGTTACTTTCCCATCCGCGGATGATACCTAATCTGTTTCCAATTGGATTTGCTTTCTGACCCATAGTGATGGTTTAGAATATTTAGTTTTTTGAATCTGATTTAGTATCTACAATCAATGTTACGTGATTGCTGCGCTTTCTAACTCTGTAGCCACGTCCTTGTGGAGCTGGGCGCATACGCTTTAACGTACGACCACCGTCTACAAAAACTGTTTTAACTACTAAGTTGCTATCTGCTGCACTAGCACCATTGTTTTTTTGCTCCCAGTTACTGATTGCACTTTTTAACAACTTTGCTAATGGAACTGCATTGTGTTGTGGATGGAAATCCAAAATTGCCAATGCTTTTTCCACTTCCATACCACGAATAACGTCTGCGATCAAACGCATCTTACGTGGACCTGTGGGATAATTGTTTAGTTTAGCTACTGCTTCCATTTCTTTATTGTTTAGTGTTTGAACTTAACGATCAAACCTTAATGTTGATTTACTTTTTTGATCCAGCGTGTCCTCTGAAGTTTCTAGTTGGAGAAAATTCACCTAATTTATGACCTACCATGAATTCGGTCACATAAACTGGAATAAATTTATTTCCGTTGTGTACTGCGAAAGTGTGTCCTACAAAATCTGGAGAAATTGTACTTCTACGACTCCAGGTTTTAATTACACCTTTCTTAGTTTTGCCTCCGTTCATATCCTCTACTTTTCCTTCAAGGTTATGATCTATATAAGGACCTTTTTTAATCGAACGACCCATAGTAACGAGTTAATTTGATTGTTAAATTATTTTGTCAATTTTTTTCCATCACGACGTTGAATAATCAACTTGTCGCTACCTTTTCCTCTTGTTCTAGTTTTCTCTCCTTTAGCATACTTACCATTTCTGCTTCTTGGATGTCCACCAGACGCTCTACCTTCACCACCACCCATCGGGTGATCCACTGGGTTCATAGCCACACCTCTTACACGAGGACGTAAGCCTTTCCAACGGTTTCTACCTGCTTTACCAGCTGTTTCCAAGTTGTGGTCACTATTAGAAACCACACCGATTGTTGCAAAACAGTTGATCAACACTTTTCTTAATTCACCAGAAGGCATTTTAAGTACAGCGTAATCAGTTTCCTTATTCGCTAACTGTGCAGATGTACCAGCACTTCTTACCAATTTACCACCTTGACCAGGTTGCATTTCGATATTGTGAATCATCGTACCTAATGGGATGCTCTTCATAGGTAATGCGTTACCGATTTCTGGAACAACGTTGTCGCCAGAAGATACAGTTGCACCTACTTGTAAACCATTTGGACAGATAATGTATCTTTTCTCACCATCAGTATATTGAACCAATGCGATAAATGCTGTTCTGTTTGGATCATACTCAACAGAAACGACTTTAGCTTCCATGTTTTTCTTATCTCTTTTGAAATCGATAAGACGGTAGTGTTGTCTATGACCACCACCCATGTAACGCATTGCACGACGACCTTGGAAGTTACGTCCCGCAGTTTTCTTTTGAGGTTCTAACAAACTCTTTTCAGGTTTGTTAGTTGTGATTTCAGCGTAAGCGTTACCTATTCTCCAACGGGTACCTGCTGTAATCGGTTTGTACTTTCTTAATGCCATTTTGTTTTTTTTTACTTTAAAAGACTTTTGGTCTTACGAATTTTTCAGCTTCGCGGGCTATTGTTATATACTTGCGTAAAGGTCAATGGATTCACCTTCCGCTACTGTAACTAATGCTTTCTTATATCCAGATTTTACACCAGAGATAATACCAGACTTAGTTGAACGAGTCTTGCTTTTTCCAGGAACAACCAATGTGTTTACGTCAACAACGTTTACACCATAAAATTGCTCTACCGCAGTTTTGATTTCTAATTTGTTCGCACGACGGTTTACTTTGAATGCATAACGGCTTAATTTATCTTGCTGTCCGTTTGCCTTCTCTGTAAGGATTGGTTTGATTAATATTTCTGTCAACTTCATAATAATAAGTTTTATACCTAAGGATTAAGCTGTTGCTTTTTCCTCTTCGTTAAAGATTTTAGCAGCACCTTCTGTGATCACTAATACGTCAGCATTCATGATGTCGTATGTATTGATGTCAGATAATAAAGAACTTGCTACGTTAGGAATATTACGTGTACTTAAGTAGATGTTTTCATCGTACTCAGGTAAGATTACTAAAGTCTTCTTGTTCTCTAATTTTAATTGGTTCATGATTGCAGTGATATCCTTTGTTTTAGGAGTAGACATTTTGATGTCTTCTAAAACTAATATCGCTTGATCAATCGCCTTGTGTGATAAAGCAGAGATTTTAGCCAAATCTTTCACCTTACGGTTTAATTTGAAATCATAAGAATGTGGCTTTGGTCCAAAGATAGTACCACCACCCTTGTACAAAGGGTTACGGATATTACCCTTACGAGCTCCACCAGTACCTTTTTGCTTATGTAATTTTCTGCTAGCACCTTGTACTTCTGCACGTGTTTTAACTTTATGCGTACCTGAACGGCGCGCAGCTAAATATTGTTTAACGGCTAAATAAATAACGTGATCATTTGGTGTCGCACCAAAAATCTCAGCAGGTAATTCTACCTGTCTGCCTGTTTTTTTGCCTTTTATATCTATTACTTCTAATTGCATTGTTGTCGATTAAGTGGTGATTACTTTTGGATTAAAACGATTGAACCATTATGACCAGGAACTGATCCACTTACTAATAAGTAGTTCTTCTCTGGGAATAACTTTAATACTGTTAATCCTTTTGTTTTAACGCGATCGTTACCCATACGACCAGCCATACGCATACCCTTGAATACTCTTGCTGGATAAGATGATCCACCAATAGAACCTGGAGCACGAGAACGGTCATGTTGTCCGTGTGTAGCTTCACCCACACCACTAAATCCATGACGCTTAACAACACCTTGGAAACCTTTACCTTTTGTTGTACCAACAACTTCAACAGTATCTCCTTCAGAGAACATGTCTAAAGTAATAGTTGTTCCTAAAGCAGCTTCAAGATCATAGTTGCGGAACTCTTTTACGAATTTTTTGGGAGCAGTCTGCGCTTTTGCGTAGTGATTAATTTCAGACTTTGTAGAATGCTTTTCTTTCTTGTCGCCCAATGCTAACTGCACTGCGCTATAACCGTCCACTTCGGCTGTTTTAACCTGAGTGACTGTACAAGGACCAGCTTCGATAATGGTACAAGCGATTTGCTTACCATCTTCGGCGAAGATGCTGGTCATGCCAATTTTTTTTCCAATAATACCTTTCATCTGTTTTGCGGTTTATGCCCCGCGCTTGGTTCTGAGGACATCCGATGATGATGCTACCATAAATCCTTAGATTTTAGTAGCTCGGATTCAATCCCTGTTTGCTGCCGACCTTTTCCTTTGTTTCTCACTAAGTGAGAGGGGAAGTACCGGAAGTAAACAAACCTCGAAGGGCCTGTTTATATTTTACTTACTTCAAACCAGCGCTCCTTTCTCGACTACTGCATATGAACAGCGATTGGGAGATGGTAATTATAAATACTTATGCTTTAATCTCTACCTCAACACCTGATGGTAAGTCTAACTTACTTAGGGCGTCTACTGTTTTAGAAGATGAAGTATAGATGTCCAATAAACGCTTATGCGTTGCTAATTGGAACTGCTCACGACTCTTCTTATTAACGTGCGGTGAACGTAATACAGTAAAAATGCGTTTGTGTGTAGGCAAAGGAATAGGACCTGTAACTACTGCACCTGTACTGCGTACTGTTTTCACGATCTTCTCAGCTGACTTATCAACTAAGTTGTGATCGTAAGATTGTAATTTTATTCTAATTCTTTGAGACATAGCTTGTTTTTCCAAATTATCTTGGGGTTGCAAAGGTAATGGGTTATAGCGTAATATTCAAGAAATATTAACCTTTTTTTAATTTTTTTTAAAAAAAGGGGGGGTAAACTAAAAAAGCCCCAAGAAGGGGCTTTTTTATATTGATAATCAATGATTTAACTATTCGTCATCCTTCACTTTACTTTTGTTTTTTGCCATCACTTCCTCAGCAATATTGTTTGGTGCTGGGTTATAATGACTGAACTCCATTGTAGAGGTTGCACGACCAGAGCTCAAAGAACGCAATTGTGTTACGTATCCAAACATTTCGCTCAACGGCACTTTCGCCTTGATCACTTGTAAGTTACCGCGGCTGTCCATACCTTCTAACATTCCACGGCGACGGTTCAAGTCACCAGTTACATCTCCCATGTACTGATCTGGCGTCACTACCTCTACTTTCATGATTGGCTCAAGTAAAGTAGGCTTCGCTTTTTTACCAGCAGTTCTGAAAGCAGCTTTAGCACATAATTCAAATGACATTGCATCAGAATCCACATCATGGTAACTACCATCGATGATACGCACTTTCATGTTGTTCACTGGGTAACCAGCTAAAACACCTTGTGTCATTGAAGTTTCAAAACCTTTATTAATTGCAGGAACAAATTCTTTTGGAATAGATCCTCCGAAAATATCATTTACGAATTGGAAATGCTTGTCTTTGTTTTCTGTCAACCACGCTTCATCTGCAGGTCCAATTTCAAATTCGATATCAGCAAACTTACCACGACCACCCGATTGCTTTTTCAACACTTCACGGTGCTCGATCATTTTACCAAATGCCTCTTTGTAAGCTACCTGAGGATTACCTTGGTTGATCTCTACTTTAAATTCACGACGCATACGATCTACAATAATCTCTAAGTGCAATTCACCCATACCTGATAAGATTGTTTGACCAGTGTCTTCGTCTGTCTTCACACGTAAAGTAGGATCCTCCTCTACTAATTTAGCAATCGCCATACCCATTTTATCAACATCAGCTTGCGTCTTAGGCTCCACTGCTACAGAGATAACGGGTTCTGGAATAAACATATTCTCCAATACAATTGGATGGTTCTCATCACATAATGTATCTCCTGTTTTAATTTCTTTAAATCCAACTGCTGCTGCGATATCACCTGCTTCGATAAAATCGATTGGGTTTTGTTTGTTCGCAAACATTTTCATGATACGAGAAATACGCTCGTTCTTTCCACTACGCATATTCTTTACATAAGAACCTGCATCTAAGTGACCAGAATAACATCTGAAGAACGCTAAACGTCCCACAAATGGATCGGTCATGATTTTGAAAGCCAATGCAGCAAATGGTTCTTTTGCATTTGGTTTACGGTAAATTTTTTCTCCTGTATCTGGATCTGTACCTTCTGTATCATCCACATCTACTGGAGAAGGTAAATAACGACATACCGCATCTAATGCAGTTTGTACCCCTTTATTTTTGAATGAAGATCCACACATCATTGGAACGATACTTAAATCGATCGTTGCTTTACGAATGGCTTCGTGTACTTCCTCTTCAGAAATAGAATCAGGATTTTCAAAAAACTTCTCCATTAAGTTGTCGTCGTATTCTGCAACGGCCTCAATCAATTGAGCTCTCCAATAATCCACATCTTCTTTCATATCATCAGGAATAGGATTTTCTACATAAGTCATCCCTTCTGTAGCATCATCCCAAATAACGGCTTTCATTCTAATTAAGTCAACTACACCAGTGAAACCATCTTCAGCTCCAATTGGTAATTGCAATGGCACGGCTTTCGCACCTAACATTTCTCTCACTTGTGTTACCACCATTAAGAAATCTGCACCAGCACGATCCATTTTATTTACGAAACCAATACGTGGAACTTTATAACGGTTTGCTTGACGCCATACTGTTTCTGATTGTGGTTCAACACCATCCACTGCAGAGAACAATGCAATCAAGCCATCCAATACACGCATAGAACGCTCTACCTCTACAGTAAAGTCAACGTGACCTGGAGTATCAATAATATTGAAATAATAATCTTTTGTTCTATCATCTTTTTTACCCAATGTGGTTGGGAACTGCCATTGGCAACTCACTGCTGCAGAAGTAATGGTGATACCTCTTTCTTTTTCTTGTTCCATCCAGTCAGTAGTAGCAGCACCATCATGTACTTCACCAATTTTGTGAATCATACCAGTGTAACGCAAGATACGTTCAGTAGTTGTAGTCTTACCCGCATCAATGTGCGCAGCAATACCAAAGTTCCTTTGTAGTTTTAAGTCAGCCATATTAGGGTTGTTTAATTTTATTTATCCGATTTTCCGAGGCGCAAAGTTAATCATATAAGTGATTTAAAAACGGATTCCGCCCCCTTTTTTTCAATAAAAAACCTCCACATTGCTGTAGAGGTTTTGATATAATAAGGTAAATGATTCCTTTTGAGGAGATTACACTTTAAAGTGAGAGAACGCTTTGTTCGCCTCAGCCATACGGTGTGTATCTTCTTTCTTCTTAAATGCACCGCCTTCGCCTTTTGTAGCTGCAACGATTTCATTCGCTAATTTGTCGGCCATTGTTTTACCGTTACGCTCACGGCTAAAACGTACCAACCACTTCATACTTAAAGAAATTTTTCTGTCAGCACGAACTTCAGCTGGAATTTGGAAAGTTGCACCACCAATACGGCGACTACGAACTTCAACCGCTGGAGTGATATTTACCACCGCTTTTTTCCACATTTCATAACCATCTTCGCTGGTCATTTTAGTTACTTTATCTAAAGCATCATAAAATATTTTGTAGGCAGTTGTCTTTTTACCATCCAACATGATGTTATTGATAAAACGAGTTACTTGAACATCATTAAAACGAGGATCTGGTGCTAATGGAATCTTTTTAGGTTGTGCTTTACGCATGTCGAATATGAATTAGTTGTTACTTGATTATTTTTTTGGCTTTTCTTTCTTAGTACCATACTTAGAACGAGACTGCTTACGGTCTTTAACACCAGCAGTATCCAAACTTCCACGAACAATATGGTAACGCACACCTGGTAAGTCTTTTACACGACCACCACGGATTAATACGATACTGTGCTCTTGTAAGTTATGGCCTTCACCTGGGATATAGGCAATGACTTCAATCTTATTAGTCAAACGTACTTTTGCTACTTTACGTAAAGCAGAGTTCGGCTTTTTTGGAGTTGTTGTATATACTCTTGTGCAAACACCACGACGCTGAGGACATGCATCCAAAGCTCTTGATTTACTTTTAGCCCTGATGATCTCACGGCCTTTTCTCACTAATTGTTGAATAGTAGGCATTAATTATGCTGTTTAGTTCAATTTTGGTTTATAAAAAATTCGGACGGCAAAGGTAACGTCTGTAAACGAATTACCAAAATGTTATTTGCTATTTTTTAAAAAATAAAGCAATTAGACTCTTTTACCGTACGATTGTCTTTGTTTTTGCTAGTTAATTAACTGATTGACAGTTATTTAACTATATTTTCACTAGCCAACCATGTTCATCTGCTTCTAGCCCTACGCGGATATCATTTAGCTTCTTTTTAAGCTTTGGCGCGACCTCTGACTTAGATAAGTCAAAATCCATCACATAATCCCCATCTGCTAATTTGGCTATAAATGAAACAACGGCTGCAGTACCCACCCCAAATACCTCCTCTAATTTACCTGATTTGTGGGCTGCCACAATTTCTTCAATAGATAGGTTACGCTCCTCCACGGTATAGCCCATATCCCTTAATAAAATAATGGCGCTATCTCTTGTTACCCCTTTCAACACGGTGCCTCTTTCCAAACTTGGGGTAATCACTTTTCCGTCAATCATAAACATCACATTCATCATCCCCACTTCTTCGACATATTTATGTTCCAATGCATCTGTCCATAAAACTTGATCGTATCCCTTTTTTTGTGCTAAAACAACCGGGTACAAACTAGCTCCATAATTACCGCCATTCTTTGCAAAACCTACACCACCTGGTGTCGCTCTTGTATAATTTTTTTCAATCAAAATCTTCATTGGTTCTGTATTGTATGGGCCAGCAGGACCTAGAATAATCATGAACTTATACAATGATGATGGACGCACGCCTATGAATGGATCTGTTGCAATCATGAATGGTCGAATGTACAAGGAATAATCTTCTCCTTTTGGAATCCAATCTTGTTCGATTTTAACTAATTGCTTCATGCCATCCATGAATAACCATTCAGGCACTGTTGGCATTTGCATTCTTTCTGCAGAAGTATTAAAACGTTTGTAATTTTCTTGAGGTCTAAAAATAACTACCTGATCTGTCTCGCCCTTATACGCTTTGATCCCTTCAAAAATGGATTGTCCGTAGTGAAATACTGCAGTAGATGGTTCTAATTGCAATGGTTCATATTTTTTAATGACTGCATTTGTCCATTCACCATTGATAAAGTCTGCTTCTAACATGTAGTTTGTAACACTTTTTCCAAAATAGAAATTGTTAGAATCTAAATGCCTTAATTGCTCCTCTGGCATTTCGATAAATGGGATATTTTTTGAACTCATTATTATTCGTTTTTTATGCTAAATCAAGTACAAAGAAACATAAAAAAATAAATACGAACAATTGTTATTTTTTCAAATCAATCAATTCAGTTAATTTCCGGCATCCAAATTCTATGAAAGAAGTGAAAAACAAACTGCCAAATAGCGTATTAGTGAACCTGTATAAAGAAAGTTTAGTACTAGGGGCAGTCACATTAAATGTGGATAAAAAAGTACAGGCATCCCCGCCAGTTGTGGATAAAAAAGCGCAACCCACCATACCAGCTAGTACAGAAATTGACAGTATCAGCGAAGATACTTCCCCCATTGGACCTATTAAATTTCTTGGGGAACACCAAAAAAAGATCCTTGTTTTAGTGCAAGATATCAATGCAGTGCATTTAAATGAAAGAGACTTTGATTTGTTAACGTCTATATTAAATGCGTGCAAATTAACCATTGCTGATATTGCATTAATTAACCTTGCAAATAAAAACTTTTCATTCCATCAAATTTTAACACAAGTTCCTTCTGATTTTGTGTTGGTTTTTGATATCCTTCCTACTCAACTAAAAATTAAATTACCTACTAAATTATACACGCCAATTTTACTTGGAGAAACCCAATTATTATTCAGCAATAATTTATCACAAATGCAAGGAATTGATCAAGCTTCTAAAATTGA